>JAKAUH010000535.1 GCA_021818605.1 Planctomycetota bacterium | reverse complement strand
CAAGGGCCAGTACAAGATGAACCCGACCGCGCTCATCCTCTCGGGCGTGTTGATGCTCGAGCACCTGGGCGAGACGCAGGCCGCCCAGCGGCTGGACAGGGCGGTGGCGCGGGTGATCGAGGAAGGTAAGGACGTGACCTACGACATGAAGCCGCACCGCGACGATCCGACGGCCGTGGGCACGCTGGACATGGCCCGCGCGATCATCCGAGCCATGGAAGCCGGTGCTTGAGCGGCCACGTCCATGACGCCTACATCCGTCTGATCGGGGGCCAGGATCGCCGTGTGCCCGCGGTTCTCGCTCGCGCGATGCTCGGGCTAGCCGCGGGCTTCTATCGCGTTGCGATGACCCTGCAGAACTGTCGCTATGATCGGGGCTGGCAGCCGGCGAGTCGCGCGTCCGTGCCCGCCGTCTCGGTGGGCAACCTGACCGTCGGCGGCACCGGCAAAACCCCGATGGTCGAGTGGGCCGCGCGCTGGTTCCGTCAGCGGGGCCGGCGGGTCGTCATCCTCAGCCGGGGATACGGCCGGACGCACGGGCTCAACGACGAGGGGCGCGTCCTGGAGGAGAACCTGCCGGACGTCCCCCACCTCCAGGACCCCGATCGCGTCCGACTGGCCGGGATCGCCGTCGAGGAGCTCGAGGCCGAGGTCCTGGTGCTGGACGACGGGTTTCAGCACCGCCGGCTGGCACGCGACCTGGATATCGTGCTGATCGACGCGCTCGACCCGTTCGGGGGCGGACGGCTGTTACCGCGCGGACTCCTCCGCGAGCCGATCTCGTCGCTCCGGCGGGCCGGTGTGGTCCTGCTGTCGCGGGCCGACCTGGTCTCCGAGCCGGACCGCGCCGCCATCCGCACCGAGGCCGAAAGGCACGCCGGGCCGCTTCGGTGGGCGGAGGGCCGTCACGCGCCGCTCGAGCTGCTCGACTCGGAGCTAGCCGTCTCACCGCTCTCGAACCTGCCGGGAGCTCGGGTCGCAGCCTTCTGCGGGATCGGCAACCCGGAGGGTTTCCGGCGCACCCTTCTTCCTCTCTGCGGCGCGCTGGTTGACTTTCGCACCTTCCCCGACCATCACGATTACGACCGGTCCGACGTCGAGTCGCTGGCGGGCTGGGCCCGCGATCGGGCCGTGGATCTCGTCTTGACCACTCAGAAGGATTTGGTCAAGCTGCGCACAACCCACCTTGGAGCCGTGCCGCTCCGGGCCCTGCGGATCGGCCTCGAGATCACCGCGGGTGGGGATGTCCTGGACGACGCGATGGCCGGACTGCTGTCCGGCCGCCCGCCCGCGTGAGCCGGGCGACAAGGAGTTGCCGTGAGCCGCGCGAACGGATTCGCCGCCACGCTGCCGAGGACCGCGATCTCGCCGGCCCTGCCGCGGCCGCCCGCCGGCGCGACCGACCAAGGCGGTGCGGCATGAAGGTCGCCGTCTTCTGCCCGAACCTGATCGGCGACACGGTCATGGCGACGCCGACGTTCCGCGCCCTGAAGAATGGCCTCGACGGGGTCTCGCTCACCGCCGTGATCCGCCCGCACGTCGCGCCCACCCTCGACGGCTCCAACTGGTTCGACGACATCATCCTCTTCGATCATCGCTCCTCAAGGCGCTCGGACCGGACGCTCGCGGTGATCGGCCGGCTGCGCCGGGAACAGTTTGACCTGGCCGTCCTCCTGCCAAACTCGTTTCGATCGGCGCTCGTGGCCCGACTGGCCGGTATTCCGCGACGCCTGGGCTACCAGCGTCACGGACGCGGGATGCTGCTGACAGACGTGCTTCAGCACCAGGTCGACGCCGAGGGCCGCCGGATCCCGACGCCGATCGTCGAGACCTACCTGAAGCTCGCCCGCCGCCTGGGCTGCCCTGTTGAATCGAACCGGCTGGAGCTGGCGACGACGACGGCCGACGAGGCCGCCGCCGATCGGGCCTGGGCCGAGCTGGGGCTGATCGGCGCTGACCCGGTGGTCTGCCTCAACACGGGCGGAGCCTTCGGCCCGGCCAAGAACTGGCCCGTCGAGCACTTCGCCACCCTGGCCCGGCGATTGGCCGGCGAATCGGGCTCCCGCGTGCTGGTCGTCTGCGGGCCGAGCGAACGGGAGAACGCCCGTGCGATCGTCGCCGCCGCGGGGCACGACCGCGTCGTCAGCCTGGCCGATCGCGAGCTGAGCATCGGCCTGACCAAGGCCTGCGTCCGCCGATCAGCGCTCCTGATCACCACGGACTCGGGCCCCCGCCACTTTGCGGCGGCCTTCGGCACTCCCGTGATCAGCCTGTTCGGCCCCACGCACATCGCCTGGACCCGGACCAATCACCCGCTGGCCTGGCACGTCCGACACCCGGTCCCCTGCGGCCCCTGCCAGCGCCCGGTTTGCCCAAAAGGGCACCACCTCTGCATGAAAGAGCTTTCCCCGGAAGGCGTTCACGCTGTCGCTCGCCGTGTCCTTGCAACGTCGGCGACCTGGAGTTGAAGTCAACGGCCAGGGCGGAAATGGCCTCGGAGTCGTACGGAGGGGCGTCGCGATGGCGGTCTGGCTCGTGACAGGCGGCAGTGGGTTCCTGGGCCGCCAGGTCCTCGAGGCGCTCGGCGACAGCGGCGCACAGGGCGAATCCAACGCGGAGGTCGTCGCCCTCGGGCGGAATCGCCCGGTGCTCGGTCCGCACCATCGGTTCATCGCGGCCGACCTGACCGACCCCGAGCGGCTGCGCATCGCCCTCCGCGACGAGCGGCCCGATTTCGTGATTCACACCGCCGGCCGTACGCCACCCGCCACGGAAGACGAGCTCTACCGGTCGAATTCCTGGGCGACGGTGCATCTGCTCGACGCCTTGCGAAGCCTGGGCAAACCCATGCGGATCGTGCTGACCGGCTCCGCGGCCGAGCTGGGCCCCGTCAAGGTGGAGTTGCTGCCGGTGGGCGAGGACTACCCGGCCGATCCGGTCGATGCGTACGGCCGCAGTAAGCTGATCGCGACTCGCAGCGGACTGGCCGAGCGGCCGCCACTCGAGGTCGTCGCCGCGCGGGTTTTCAACGTCATTGGCCCCGGCTTGCCGCCGACGCAGGCCTTCGGCGCCTTCGCCGCCCGGCTCGCCGAGCCAGGGCCGGATCCGCTGGACCTCCCGGTTGGGCCGCTCGATACGCGACGGGACTTCGTCGATGTCCGGGACGTCGCGCGGGCGATGATCGCGCTGGCCCTCCGTGGTCGATCCGGGCAGGTCTACCACGTCGGGACCGGCCGTTCCCGCGCGGTACGCGAGGGTCTCGACCGCCTGATCGACTGGAGCGGCCGCTCGGTGGTCGTCCACCACGATCGAGCCCTCGTCCGCAGGAACGTGATCCCCGACTCCCGCGCCGACATCCGCCGGATCGAGGCCGACACGGGCTGGGGGCCGTCGATCCCGTTCCAGACCACCCTGGGCGACCTCTGGGAAGAGGCCCGGTCTCGCCAGCCGACCGACCGATCGAGGACGCCAGCCGCGTAGGAGCTGGAAGGTCGGAGTCGGAACATCGGAACATACCGGTTGGCGCTTGCCATTGACCGCCTGGCCGGTCCTCCTATAATCGCGTCCGTCTTCCGGCGGCCGGCCCGCCGGAGCGACGAGATCGGCTCGCGGAGGAGTCCGCGGAGTAACTCTGCTCGTCCCCGCGCGGGCGATGGAGAGGACGGTATCGCCGGGGGGCGCGTCGCTCGACTCCCCGAAGCGGATCGACATCCGGGCCGAGGATCACGGAGGATCGCGATGGCCCATCGCCGCAGCCTGATTGCGATCGTCCTGCTCGCCGCGTGCCTGCACGCCATCGGCATCGCGCGGACGCTCCTGCCGGCGCAGGATGGCCTCAAACTGATCCGGTTCGCACGCCAGTTCCAGAACGATCCCTGGGCGGACGTCGTCCGGGGTGCCGACGTCCATCCGCTCTATCCCGCGCTCGTGGCGATGGTCGAGCCTTCCGTCGCCGCGGCGATCGGCGAGGGCGCGGATGCCTGGCGGATCGCCGCGCAGCTCGTCGCGGTTCTGGCCTCACTCGGCCTGCTGATCCCGGTCTACTTCCTGACCGAGGCGATCTTCGACCGACGTATCGCGTTCATCGCGGCCGGGGTGCTGGCCCTGCTGCCGCGCGTTGCCGAGGTCGGCCGCGAGACCCTCGGCGACGGCCTCGGCCTCGTCGCGACCTTCGTGACACTCGGGCTGGCCGCGCGGGCCCTGCGATCCGGCGACTGGCGGTTCGCCGCCGGCGCGGCCGCCGCCTCCGGGCTCGGCTACCTCGCGCGGCCCGAGGCCATCCTGCTTCCCGCCGTCATCGGCCTGGCATGGCTTGTCGATCGCGTGTGGCCATCGAACCCCGCTCGGCCGCGTGCGATGCTCGCCCTGTCGCTCATGCTTCTGGTTCCGGCCTTCTTCATCGGCGGCTACACGACGATCAAGGGAGGGCTCTCGGAGAAGCTGGCACTCAGGAATGCCGCCGGACTCGGACCGCAGGCCATGCCGGTCCGGACTGTGCCGCAGCACGTGCCGCAAGGGCTCGACGATCCGCGCTGGGACTTCTCTCCCAAGGAGGAGACCGAGAACATCGCGATCCGGGGAATGGGCCAGGCGTTCAAGCGAATCCTCGGCCGCTGGTGGGAAGAACTCGCCTGGTTCTTCGCCGCGATGACCGTCTGGGGCATCGCCCGACGCCGGGCCGTTCGCCAGGCGATCGGATGCGAGGAGACGAATCAGGGACCACGGATCGAGTCGCGCCTGCTGGGCCTCTTCGCGATCGTGTACCTGGCCGCCCTGTTGCGGCACTGCACGACCCTGGGCTACCTGTCGTGGCGGCACGTGCTGCCCCTGGTCGTCGCCTCGATGCCGTGGGCCGCGGCCGGGACTTACCTTTGCTGCCGCCGGATCGGCGAGCTGATGCGGCTGTCACCCGGGCGGGCGCGATTCGCCCGGTACGCTGCGACAGTCTTCACCCTGGGTCTGTCGATCGCCGTGCAGATGAATCCCTCCCACTGGAGCCACCTCAGCCGATGGGGCCACTGGTCGGCCGGCCGCTGGCTCGCCGCGCACGCCGCGCCGGGCGAGAAGGTGCTCGACACCCGCGGATGGGCGCAATTCATCTCGCGGCTGCCGGGCTATGACTACTGGCACGTCCGACAGGCGCTGACGGACTCGGCTCTCGCATACGTGCTCGTCGGGGTCGACGAATTGCAGGCCTCCAGCGCGCGCGGGGCGACGCTCCGTGCGATACTCTCCTTCGCGGGGACGCCGCTGGTGGACTTCCCTGCCTCGCCCGGCGACCCGACGCCGGCCGTCCGAATCTACCGCTTCCATCGCCCGGTCTCATGGGAAGGGATTGCCCGGTGAGCTATGGATCGCTCTGGCAACGGTGGACGCGCGGCGTGGCCTGGACATGGGTCAACGAGCGCTACCGATCCTGCCTGCCCGAGGATCTGGCCGCCGGCGTGATGGACCTCGACGCCCGCGACCGCCTGCACACGAAGCAGGGACGTTCCACCGCCCGCGTTGTCTTCCACGCGGGCGAGCCAGCCGATTCCCGCGGCGAGCCGCCGGCACGAGAGCTTTCGGTCTACCTCAAGCGGCAGTACCGGCTGTCGTGGACGGCCCGGCTCGCCGCCACCTTGCATCCCTCCGGCCGGTACTCCCCGGCCGGCGCCGAGTGGAACCACCTCGAGCACAGCCGGTCGCTGGGGATCGACGTCCCCGAGGTCGTGGCCGCGGGCGAGCGGATCGGGCCTCGCGGCGAGCTGTCGGCATTCCTCATGGTCGCCGAGCTGACAGGCTGCGAGGCACTCCACGAGGCCATCCCTCGGCTGGCGGGCCGGCTCGAGCCCCGGGCGTTCGCCGCGCTCAAGCGGCGGGTGATCGCCGAGATGGCCCGGATCTCGGCGACGCTGCATGCGTCGCGGCTGTTCCACAAGGACCTGTACCTCTGCCACTTCTTCCTCAACGTCGAGCGGCTCGAGCAGGACGGCGGCAAGGCTCCCCGGCTGGTGCTGATCGACCTCCACCGGCTCTCGTCGACGGCCACGCACGCCGGCTCGGCGTGGCTGCGCTGGAAGGACCTGGGCCAACTGCTCTATTCGACCTTCGGCGTGGACGGCATCGACGACCGCGATCGATTGCGGTTCTGGCGATCGTACCAGAAACGATGTCCGCTCGCTCGCCCGGCCTGGCAGTCGTGGGTCGTGAAGTACCGGGCCGCTCGTTACCTGGCGCACAACCGGAAGCGGCGTTAGGGCGAACGGCCCTCGGACCGCGATTGGCTCCAGCCGCTCGCGGAGAGGACGCGATAAGACCAGTAAGGGCGACCGCACCACCGCGTGCCGCCGCACGCCGAAGGCGGGAAGCCAGCGGCGAATTCCCGGGGACGGAACCATGCACCTCGCCCTCAATTACCGGACCGTCGACCCGTCCCACGGGGGCGCGGAGACCTATGTCGCTGACCTCTGCCGGGCCCTAGTCCTCGGCGGTCACCGGGTCGACCTCTACGCCGAGCGAGTGGCCGACGGCTGCCTGCCCCCCGAGGTGAACGTCGTGACCGTCCCGGCAGCCGGGGCGACGAAGCTCGAGCGGCTCTGGAACTTCGCCGACCTGTCCGAGCAGGCCCTGCGCCACGGGAACCACGACTGCTCCGCGGGCTTCATCAACACCTGGGCCCACGACGTCATCATCCCCCAGGGAGGCGTTCAGGAGGGAAGCCTTCGGGCCAACGCGGCGCGGTTCGCGACGCCGATGTCGCGGAAGATCTACCGGCTGTTGAAGATGTCCAACCCCAAGTACTGGGTCCATCGGGCCGTCGAGGAGCGCCAGTACGACCGCGAGCGCCCGGCCCGCTACGTCGCGGTCAGCCAGATGGTCCGCCGCCATCTCGAGGAGTTCCACCAGGTCCCCCGTCAGCGAGTGCACGTCGTCCCCAACGCGATCGACGCGAGCCGGATCGACGTCCCGGATCCCGAGGCCGCCCGCCGCGAGTTTCGCGACCGCCAGGGATTCGCCGCCGATGACCTGCTCGGCCTGTTCGTCGGCCACAACTTCGCCCTGAAGGGGCTGCGTCCGCTGATCACCGCGCTGGGACGCCGGCATCGCAACAACCCGTCGAGCCGGCCGCTCCACCTCGTCGTCTGCGGAGGCGGCGATGCCGCGCCTTATTCCCGGCTCGCCGCGCGGCTCAACCTGCGGCACCGCGTCCACTTCCTGGGCTTTTACCCGGACGTTCGCGACGCCTACTGGTCGTGCGACTTCTTCGCCCAGCCGACCTACTACGACCCCTGCTCGCTGGTCGTGCTCGAGGCCCTGGCCTGCGGCCTGCCCGTGATCACCACCGAGCAGAACGGCGCCGGCGAGCTGATGACCGCCGGCAAGCACGGCTTCATCCTGCCCTCGCCGAACGCCGAGGCCCAGTTGGTCGCCGCGCTCGACCAGCTCGCCGACGATCAGAAGCGGCGGGCGATGGCCGAGACGGCCCGCGTCCTGGGCCGGCAGCAGACATTCGACCTGCACGTCGAGCGCCTGCTCGCCGTGTTCGACGAGGCCGGCCGGAGCCGGAAGGCCCGGATCCGTCCCCGGCGCTGGGACCGCTCACCTGCGACCGCCGCCCCCCGGGCTGGCCAAGGCGCTCGCACGGCCTGCGATCAACCGACGGAACGAACGTCGGGAAGGGAGGAACCGCGATGAAAGCCGCGCTCCTGGCCGGCGGTAAGGGGACGAGACTTCGGCCCTATACCTACGTGCTGCCCAAGCCGCTGATGCCCCTGGGCAGTGAGCAGCCCATGCCGATCATCGAGCTGGTCCTCCGCCAGCTCTCACAATCCGGCTTCCGCGACGTCACCATCATCACGGGATATCTCGGCGAGCTGATCGAGGCCATCTGCGGAGACGGTCGGCGGTTCGCCACCCGGATCGACTACCGCCGCGAGACCGTTCCTCTCGGCACCGCGGGCGGCCTGACGCTGCTCGAACGCCCCTCCGAGCCGGTCCTGGTCATCAACGGCGACATCCTCACCACGCTCGACTTCGCCGAGATGTACCGGTTCCACCAGGCCCGGGGCGCGGCGGCGACGATCGCCTCGTATCCTCGCGAGGTGAAGATCGACTTCGGCGTGCTGCTCTTCGAGGACGATCCGCACGTCCTCAAGGGTTATCATGAGAAGCCCGAATACTCGTTCCAGGTCAGCATGGGCGTCTACATCCTCGACCCGGTGGCCTGGGACTACCTCGAACCCGGCCAGTCCCTGGGCATGCCCGACCTGCTCGAGGCGATGAGACGCGACGGACACGATATCCACTGCTTCCGCGAGCCGTGCTACTGGCTGGACATCGGCCGGCCCGACGACTACGAGCTGGCCAACGAGGTCTTCGAATCGCGCCGGGCGCAGTTCCTCGGCGAGCGGCAGGCCGAGACCCTCAGGATCGGACGGGACCAGTGACGTGATGCACCTCTCTCCCATCACGGTCTCGGCCATCGCCATCGCGGCGGCCTACCTGATCGGTGCGATCCCGTTCGGCCTTCTCGTCGCGCGCGCCGTCAAGGGGATCGATATCCGCACCGTGGGCTCGGGCAACCTGGGCGCGACCAACGTCGGCCGCGTGCTCGGCCGGCCGTACTTCTTCCTGGTGCTGGTGCTCGACGGGCTGAAAGGCTTCCTGCCGACGCTCGGGTTCCCCTGGCTCGTCGAACGGGTTGCCCACTCGGTCCCGGGCGACCTGCCCGTCCTGGCCGGCCTGGCGGCCATCCTGGGTCACACGTTTCCAGTCTATCTGCGATTTCGGGGCGGCAAGGGGGTGGCGACGAGCCTGGGCGTGGTCCTGGCGCTCGACCCGATCTCCTGCGCCGTGGCGGTCCTGGTGTTTGTCGCGGTCCTGTGGACCTGGTGCTACGTGTCGCTGGCGTCGCTGGTGGGCGGCGTCGGCTTCGCCGTGGCCCACTTCGTCCGGGACCGCGCGCCTTTCAGTCGCGAGCACATTGCCATGAGCCTATTCTCGATTGCCGTCGTCGGCCTCCTGGTGATCCGGCATCGTTCGAACCTGGCGCGGATCCGGGCGGGCACGGAGAACCGGGCGAACTTCGGCCGAGGGCGCAAACGCGACGGATCCGGGCCAGCGGGCGCGACACCGCCCGCGACGCCGCCCCGCTCCGGGCGGATCGGCACCACGCTCCTGATCGTTCTGGGCTTTCTGGGCGTGGTCCTCATCGGCGGGACCCTGCTGGTCCGCAACGCGGTGCGGTCCATCGAGGCGGTGGCCGGGCCGTGGGCGCTCAAGGAAACCGATCGCGTCGTCACCGGCCAGCAGCGGGTCGACCGCGTCGCCTTCGCCACCGGCGGCGACTGCCTCGCGGGGATCTGCCCCCGGTACAACACCCTTCTGATCTACCGGGTCGACGCCGCCAAGACCTTGCACGCCATCGCCGAGACCGAGCTCGAGGGACGCCCGGTCGCCATCGTCTCGCTCGGCACCCGCTTCGCCGTTCTCCAGCGCCCGCCCGGCGATGCCAAGCATCTGGTTCCGGGCTGGTGCGAGGTCTACGACCTCGCCGGCCGTCGCGTCGGCTCGCGGATCACGGCCGGCTTCTACCCCGACGACCTGGCTGCCTCATCCGACGGCCGCCTGGTTTACCTGCTCAGCTCGGGACGCTCGGAGGGAGACGAGAAGAAGCCGCTGGCCACACTCGAGATCATCGCGCTCGATCCCGAAACCGCCGCCGCCCGCCCGATGGGCCACGTCACCTTCGACGCCAGGGATGACCCCGAGCGCGTCAGCCTCTCGGCCTCGGGCCAATACGCCGCCGTCCTGCTCGCCAAGTCAAAGCGGATGGCCGCCGTGGATGTCACCGACTCCTCCCATCCGCGCCTGATCGGCCACACTGCGATCGCCACGGCCGGAACGCCGTATATCTCGCAGTCGAAGGACGACGACTGGATCATGATGCCCGCCGGCACCGAGGGAGCCACCGTCGCCCTCGCATCGCCCCACGCCAGCGACGGCCTGCACCGGACCGCGCTGCCCTCGTCCCGCGTCGACTACCTGGTGACGGCGCGTGAGACCGAGTCGGCCCTCGAGATCCTCCAGGCCCACCCGCGGCAGCACGAGATCGGCCGGTTCCCGCTGCTCGGCCCCTTCAACCTGGGCCACACCCGGCCCACCGGGCTGGCCTACTCGCCCGAACGCGGCATCATCGCCGTCGCGACCCGCACCGGCAGCATTCATGTCGTCGAGTTGCGAACGCGATAAGAGTCCGGCAACATACCACCGGATTCACCGCGAAAAACGCGAACAGGAAATGGGATCCCGTGAGGTTCCGATTCGCCGTCCGCTCGATCGCGGTTCCTTAGTTGCGGTTTCCGGGCTTTTCACGGTTCAACTCTTCGACGCATCGCCGGGCCGGTACGGATTCCATGTTGTTCGAGGCGATCCAGGCCCGGTGTGATGCCCCGCGCGCCGGCCCGTCGCCGGGCTCGTCCGGGCCGCAACGCCCTTGCCACCTGCCTCGGCGTTCTGGCAAGCTGGAAACGTCATGTGGAACGAAGAATCCTGCCCCACAGTCGACAACGCCCCGCGCTTCTGCCCCGATTGCGGGCATTCCGCGGACCCGGTGTCGTCCAACCTGTGCAAGTGTTGCGGCTCGACCCTGGCCCTCCAGGGCTATTGCCCGGTCTGCGAGGCCCATGTCCGCAGCCCGATCGGCTCACTCTGCCCCAAGCACGACATCAAGTTGCTCGCTGAGGATGAGCGACTCCGTCCCTCCACCATGGCCAGCAAATCGGTCCGCTGGACCACCGTTCGCCGGTTCCCCGATACCCTCGCGGTCGCCGCGGCACGGATCCGCCTGGAAGCCGAGGGAATCCCGACCTTCGTCGAGGGCGAACGCATGGGTGCCCCGGCGATGTACCGTGTCGCCACCGGCGGCGTGAAGCTCCAGGTCCCCGCCGAGCTGGCCGCCGAGGCCCGCGTCATCCTCGACCAGGACTGGGACTGGCCCGACGACGATCTCAATCTCGACGACGACCCGCCCGAACCACCCGAATCCCTCGACCCGGCCGCCACACCTCCTCGCTGGTCCCTCCTCGCCATCGAAGCCACGATCGTCGTGATCGCCATCACGGCCTGGCTCTTCCTGCACGCCTTCCGGAGATAGGGCGAATTCCTGGCCGGTTGCCCCGAGATCCGCTGCCACTTACCCTCAAGATCCAGGAGGTGATTTCGTCTGCGCTCCTCCGTGCCCAGTTCTCCAGCCTGGTTTCCGTGCGACAGACGCAAAGATAAACCGGATTTCACGCAGAGAGGCAGAGAAGGCAGCGACGCAGAGAAAACCGGGGGAATCGAAGAAACTGACTCAAAGAAAGGAGACGGTCGCCAGGATCCCGGCATCCTGGCCCGTCGCCCCGAGATCCGCTGCCGCGTACACCGGGAATCCGAAGTCGATTTCGTCAGCGTCCCTCAGGCTGACGCGGTCCCGACCCGTCCGAAGTAGGTCAGGCTCTCAGCCTGACGCGGACCCGACCCGATCCGATCCGACCGAAGTAGGTCAGGCTCTCAGCCTGATGCGGTCCCGATCCGACCC
>JAKAUH010001117.1 GCA_021818605.1 Planctomycetota bacterium | reverse complement strand
CGCTGAGTCCAGGCGATCGGGATTCCCGGGTCTGTGCGACCACCAGAGCTGAGACCTTGTGAAGAAATCGATTCCGAAGAACACATAGAAAAGAGTAAATGACTGCAAGTGAAGAATCTGTGTGCTGTTATGCTGCTTCGCTCTCTGCTCTCTGCTCCTTCGACGATTCTTTCCCATCCTCTGAGGCGACTCGACCGCTGGCCGCCCGCCGGGCCCGGAATTCGGACGGCGCCGCCAGCCGGCGCCGTCCCTCCAGGCCGAGCCGATCACTAGGGTTGTTCCGGAATAAGGGCCAAAATCGAAGCAAGGACTTGACAGCAAAGAACTTGCAGCTTGTTCTGGGATTGCACGCAACCCTTTGCGGCATAGGAACTTACCGCTATTGCGGAGCAACCCTACTTCTTCTTCGCCACCTTATGCTGCGCCACGGCCGCCGCCACCTTCGCCAGGTGGAGATTGCTGGGGAAGTGGTCGATCTTGATCTCTCCCTTGAGCGTCGTCTGCCCGCGGTGATAGACCGTCGGCGCCACGTACGGCTGGTACGGCACGCTCGGCGGGATCACCGGGCCCTTCTTGATGTGCACAACCCGTGCGAAGAAAGCCGCGTTCACCGGGGCCGAGGTCGAGATAATCGGGTTCGTCGAGTTGTCCACCGTCCCCTCGAACTTCAAGTTGATCACGCCCCGCGGCAGGATCAGGTTGCTCGGTGCCCCGAACGGGAAGTTGTTCGAGCTCTTCTGCTCGAACTGGCCCGTATTGTCCACGACCGACGGTGCGATCCCCGACGGATTCGGATCCACCGACGCCGAGATTACCGAGTTGATGATATTGCCGGCGATCCGGCCCGCGATCGATCCGCCGTTCTGCGCGTACGGCTCGAGATAGCCCGATTCGGGTGCGGTCTGGTGGTTGGTGATGGTCGGCGGCGGCGTGCCGTAAAGCACACCGCTCGGGCCCGTGAATCCGACCGACGGATAGGCCAGGTCCTCGAACAGGCTCTGGGCATACCCGGCCTGAATGTTGGTGTTCACGATATTGCCGCCGATCAGCATGTTCTGGATCGACCGGCTGACCGTGAGCGTTGTGTTGGTCGCGTCGCGATTTGCCCGCAGGTTCTGGATCGCCAGGCTGTTGATCGTGACGTTGTCCATGCCCAGGCCGAACGACACGTTGCGCGAGCCCGAGGGTGCGATGAGCATGACGTTATTGGTCTCGCCGCCGACGAAGAAGTTGCTGATCTTGGCGTCGAGGGCCCCCTCGGCGGGTGTCGTGCCCAGCGGGTACTCGTCGATCAGAGTGGTGAAGTTCGTGGCATTGCCGCCGATCCGGACGTCGCCGATCTGCCCCGTGCCCGCCGGGCTGCCGTCGGAGACCACGAACGTCCCACCCGGCGAGAGGCCGTTGGTCGGGGTCTTACCGGCGAACTGCGACGGCACGAGGCCGGAGGTCGTGTTGCCGTTGATCGTGTTGGCCTGGAACAGGTTCAACCGGCCCGCTACCAGGAACGTCGCCATGTCCTGATAGGGCGCTCCGGTCGAGCTGGAATTCGCCTGGGCGTCGGTGGTGACGCTGTTGACGATGATGCTGGTGCCCGTCGTGATCGGCAGCCCCAGGTTGATCTCGAACTCGTTGCTCTGACCGGTCTGGTTGAGCGGCGTACCGCCGGGCGGTGTATAATCCGCATTCACGCCGCCGAACCGTAGCGTGTTGACGCCCCCCGGGACATCGATGATCCCCGCCGACATCGCCGTGGTGTGGATCGCCGAGGGCGAACTCGGCTTGGACGCCGAGGTATGCGCCAGGTAGAAGTTGGGCATGTCGATTGACGCGATGCCGAGCTGCTGGGTCCTCAGGTTGGAGACCTGGCCCGTGTCGATCTTGCCCAGTTCACCGGTGGGCGTGACGTTCAGGTTCTCGAAGTAGACGTTGGAGTTCCCGTTCGGCGCCGGGATGACGGTTCCGACCAGCCGCGTCTGGCTGTTGTTGGCCCCGGAGACGGTGATCGTGTTGATCGAGTCGGGCGTGTTCGAGTTGGCCTTGGTGAAGGCGGTCCCGTTCTGATCGACCACGTTGAGCGTTCCTGGACCATAGAGCCTGAGCGTCCAGTGCGCCCCGCTCGGATCGGTACCGCTCACCTGTGCCGTCGGCGTTGCGTAGGCGTTTGACAGGAGCTGCCGGGTTTCCAGGTACTCCCCCAGCGGCCGAAGGGATCGACGTGTTGGCGACTGGTTCCGCTTCGACATGGATCAGACACCCCTTTTCCTGGAGGCAAGGCCGACCTCATCCCGGGTCGCTTCCCCGCTGGACCACTCGATGACGTGAAGGATTCCCCGCCTTCCCGGCGGGGCACGGTCGCAGCCCTGGATCGCCAGTCCGACATGCACCCGCCCGCGGCGGGTTGAACGAACGGCCGGCGCGAAGTCTCGCAGCCGGCGGAATGACCTGCTCTCGATCTCAATCGGCGGGATGTTCGGAATTCTTGAAAGATTCGCTAGAATTATTGCAACCCGCGTAACCCGCACAACCCGACTGTCCCGCCGTCGATGGCGGGCGACCCTTCGGGGTCGGCAGACGCGTCGCGATCGGATGGCCCCCGTAAGGCCGGCCGATCCGTCGGCGAATTCCACTCGCGAGCTTGTCACGCATCGCCGGAAGTCGAGATGGCCGGAGCCGTAAGGATCGTCCCAGCATGACTAGCACTTCCAGTTCGCGACGACGTCCGTCCATCCATATCACCTTGCAACGCGCGGCTCGCCTCCACCGCCTGGTCGCGTTCCTGGCCGGGATACCCCGTCCGCGCGCTGACGTGCTGGCGCACCTGCGGATCGGGCTGCGGACGTTCTACCGCGAACTCGACCTCCTCAAGAAATGCGGGGTGAAGGTCAAGCACAAGGCGAAGTTGTACCACCTCATGTCGACCTCCGAGGAGGCCGAGGGCCGATTGCCGTTCCCGGATCCGCAGCTCAGCTTCGCCGAGATGGCCGAGCTGTCGCGCTGCGACTGCCCGGCCGGCCGCCGCCTGGCCGAACTGCTCGCCAGCGTTGTCCGATCACCCGAGCCGCCGCCGAAACGCCGGTCGGGCGGTCGCAAGAAGATGGGGAACACTTCCGGCGGTGCGTAGCTACCGCCATTCAAGCCAGTCCCCATTCTGTTCGGGCTTGTTAGGGATCGCCCAGGGGGGTCCTCGAAGCGGAGGAACGCCTCGTCGCCGTCGCGGTCGGCGCCCACCCGGCACGTCTGCCGACGGACGGACACGGCAAGGTTCGATGCCGTCGGAGATCGGCCGTCGAATGCCTCACTTCGTCTTCGGGTGGAGACGCTCCTTGAGTTCATTTTCCTTGATCCTCGCCACGTCGTAGGCCTCCTGCCTGTCCAGCTCGTCCAGGCGGGCCTTCTCGACCGCGCTCCGACGCTCCTTGATCTTCTTGCTCCGCGTGTATTCGACGAGGATCTTGCTGTTGGCCTGGGCCTTTTCGAGGGCGAACCGGGCTTTCTTGAGGCCCAGGTTCTCGGAATTCCGGGTCGACTTCGATACGTAACCCTTCTTGAACATCCGCTCGGCCCAGTCGGCCCGATCCGAGGCGCGGGTCAGGTCGGCCTCGGCGAGGGCAGTCGCAGCCCTGGCCGCGGCCAGGTCTCGGGGAAAGCCGACCTCTTCATATTCCTCAACGGCGATCTCGGCGACCTCGCGGGTCAGCCTGGCGATCTCGTAGGCGGCCCGGGCCTTCCGCGTGGCGATTTGCTGCGCCCGCAGCTCGGCCGCCGCAGCCTGCTCCGTTGCGCCCGTTGAGTCAGCCGCGGGCGCTGACGCCGACGGCTTCGGACCCTCCTTGCTGTCCTGCGTGCCCTTGTCCTGCGAGCCGAGGACGTACACACTCGCCCCGCCGGACACGATCCCGACCGCGAAGGCGGCCGCCGCGAGATATCGAAGTTTGTTCCACAGCATGGCTTGCAGGACCCCCCGAGTGAGTGTCAGAACGTTCGCGGATACGACGTACCCGGGCATGAGACGGCCCAGTTCCCACATCGCGGCGACGATGGCATTCCGCACCGCCGCCGCCGGCATCGCCGCGGGAGCCGACTTCCTCAGCGATTCGACCAACGCAACGGCGACGGCGGGTCCGAATCCCCGCCGAATGAGCCGATCCTTCATGAGCCGGCGCCCGTGGAACTGCCGCGTCTTGACGGTCCCAATCGGCCAGCCGAGGAACCACGCCGCCTCCTGGTGCGTCCACCCCTCCAGGTCGCAGAGCACCAGCGGCGCCCGGTACTTCTCCGGCAGCCGCCCCAACTCCTCGTGGACCGCGGCATCGCGATCGGGATCGCGCGGGTCGGCCGGTTCGACGTATCGGCCCACTTCGAGCTCGGCGCAACGCCGCTCGTGCCTGCGCCGTCGGAGGGCGGCCGTCCGGAGACAGGAGGCCGTCCGGCAGGCGACCTGGTGCAGCCACGGACCCAGCGAATCCCGCACCCAGAGCGACCGCGCCTTGCGGGCCAGGACGTGGAACGTCGCCTGGAATGCGTCCTCAGCCTGATGCCGGTCGCGCGTGATCGCCAGGCAGACGCGCCAAACGAGAGACTGGTGCCGCTCGACCAGCGCCGCGAAGGCCAGCTCGGCCACTTCGCCCGTATCCGTGGCGAACCGTTCCACGAGCTGCCCGTCGGTCAGGTCGCCGATGGCGCCGATGTTGTACAAGATCCGGAGATGATGCAGCAGGGCCCCATCCTGTCGTACGGCGTTCACGGTGTCCGGCCCTCGGCCAACCAACCTGTCCGCTTGCTCTCGCCGACCCAGCATCGGCGGTTTCCCCATAATGTCGCGCGGGGCCTGGCTGGTTTTCAATCCTTCCAGAGTTTCGCGTCCATGGAACTGCGGCGAGGGACCGATCTCCGGCGTCGAGTGATCGGTGTCAGGTCGTCGGACGCCGAAGGTCGGCGGAATACACGACCCCTGCCGCGCTGGGCTCGGATCGTGTCGTTCAACATCGGCGTGGCTGATCACGACCCGGCCAATCCGCCCGAAGTTCGTCAGCCTCTCAGGCTGACTCAGAGGAATGTGAAAGAATCGTCGAAAAGGGGCAGACAGCAGACAGCAGAGAGCGAAGCAGCAGAACAGCACACAGATTCTTCACTTGCAGTCATTCGCTCTCTTCTGTTTGTCCTTCGGAATCGATTCCTTCACAAGCTTTCAGCCGATCACCCGGCTGAGCCAGCAGGCCACCGATACGGCCGCGGAGATCGCCCGGCCGCTCCCGGGCGGTCGGCACTGGAAGTCCCCAAAAATTGCCAACAGGTGCTAAAAGCCCCTGAAAAGGTGCCACCTGGGGCCAGATTCCGGCTATCGGACGCCGCCCTGGGGCCGCAAAGTTGTCACTCGGGGCCACTTGCCGATTCCCTGGATGCGATGCGGAACGGGCCTCCGCGGGGCGGGGGCCGCGAGGGCGACGCTCCCGAACAGCACGGGCGGCCTGTCAGTTGCAAGTGGCTGGCGGATCAAACGGCGCGTAATGGTGACGGGACGTCGGACAGCAGGCGACCCGGCCAGCCTGGCGGTTTTTTCTCCTGGGCATGACCATCTGTCCACAATGGCCGGTCCAGGCGATCGTTCCTCCACGGCGAGTCTCGGCCCGACTGTGTTCTCCGACTCCGAGTCCGTCACCCGCCACCGGGCGTAGCGCATTGCCAGACATCAGGTCGCCGAAAGCTCGGTGTCCAGTCGCGCACCCGGACCGCTGACCTCTGCCGACCTCCTCGGCTGCAACCTGACCAGTATTTTTGTACGGGATCCCAGCAAGGTTGACCGGTCGGACATCCGCGAAAATCAGCCCCGTCGACTGGACTGACAGGCAAAGTCGCTGTAGTCTACGAGAAATCCGCAGAATTCCCAGAGCACGCAATTGCAAGTCTTGTATACTGGATCAGTCGGGATCGCGTCTCCTATTGTGGCGGTCCCGTTTTAGTGGTTGGGTCGCGATCACACACCGAGGAGAATTCATCAATGAACTGGAAGCGTTTGGCAGGCGCGGCGGCGCTGGGTCTTTTCGTGACGGCCTCGGCCTCTGCCCAGGCACCCTCGAAGCAAATGCCGACGGGCCAGGCAGCCGTCCCCACCAAGACGATGCCGGCCGTCCCCACCAAGACGATGCCGGTTGCGCCGGCGAAGACGACGCCCCAGGCCATGAGCCCGGCGGCACCGGCGAAGACGACGCCTCAGGCCATGAGCCCGGCCGTCCCTACCAAGACGACCCCGGCTGTCCCCAGCAAGACGAGCCCGGTGGCGCCGGCGAAGACCACCCCCCAGGCGATGACCCCGGCGGCTCCGGCGAAGACCACGCCGACGGCTCAAGGTGCGGTCCCGTCCAAGATGACGCCGACCGCTCAGGGTGTGGCGCCGTCCAAGTCGGTGCCGACCGCTCAGGGCACGGTTCCGGTGAAGTCGGCGCCTCAGGCGCCGGCCACGACCGTCGCCCCGCCGGCTCCCCCGACGACAACCACCCCGGCTGGCCTCGAGCCGCCGCCGGCTCCTCCGGCCCCGGCCGTCCGCACGCCGAGGGCCTGAGGCCCGCAGCACGAGCCGAGCAAATCCGATCCCGCGAACCCCCGGCCGCCCGTCGGCACGGGGGTTTTTTGCGCCGCGAGCATCAAGCGAGAGGCATTGATCGCCGGAGCGCCGACAGAACTTCTCGCGCTTGCGAGGTTGGACTGCCTGCCATCTTCCCCGGTCGGGACGGTCTGGTAGGATAGGAGATGCGACTCGTCGGCGGGTTCCTCCGGCGCGATGGATCTGGCCTGGTGGGTGCCGGCCGGGGCGTCGTGTCTGCCGCGAACGGTCCGGTGGCTCTGCGGTCCAACCGCCGGATTGTGTGGTAGCCGCGGCATGCCGACTCTTTTCAGGATCGAGCCCGATCCCGACGGCAGACTCGACCCGGATGCCGTGATCGACACGGGTGTAGGCATCGCCGCGGCGCAGCTCGAGCGGCTCACCGAGCCGCTCTACCCGACCAAGGCGCGGGGCCTGGGCCTGGCCCTGGCGAAAGGATTCTCGAGAGGAATGGTGCGACGATGTCGGTCGCCAGGGAGCCCGGCCAGGACAGCACGTTTGCCATCCGGCTGGCCCTCGCACTCCAGGGAGAATGACACCATGAGCGGTAGAGCTCGGTCCGTGCTGCTGGTCGACGACGATGTGGATATCTGTGCGAACATGGCCGATATCCTGTCCGAGTTTGGCTACGAGGTCGATGTCGCTCATGAGGGAACGGCGGCGCTCGAGAAGGTCCGCCGCCGGTCATACGACGTGGCACTGCTGGACTTCCGGATGCCGGGCATGGACGGCGTCACGCTCTGCCGCGAGATCCGGCGGATCCACTCGGGCGTGGTGCCGATGCTGGTAACCGCCTACGCCAACGCGGAGACAGCCCGTGAGGCCGCCGACGCGGGGGCCTGGCAGATCCTGTCCAAGCCGGTCGACCTCGCGGCGCTGATGTCCCTTGTCGAGGAGGCGGGCGGACAGCCGCTCGTGCTGGTCGTCGATGACGACCCGGATCTCTGCGCCAACCTGGAGGACCTGCTGGGCGAGCACGGCTTCCGGGTCTGCGTCGCGCACGACGAGGCCGGCGCCGTCGAGAAGCTGAGCGAGGTGACGCGCGTCGTGCTGCTCGACCTGCGGCTCCCCGGGGGCGACGGCGCCGCGGTTTTCCACCGCATCCGCGAGGCGAATCCCGAGGCCCGGGTCGTCCTGATCACCGGATACCGAGACGAGCTGGGTTCCGTCGTGAGCCGCCTGCTGGCGCAGGGCGTCGACGCGGTGCACTACAAGCCATTCGACATTCCCCGGCTCCTCCAGGATCTCGACCGGCTCGCCGGCGGAGGCGGCAGCGAATGAACCGTCAGGCGGACAGGTCCCCAAGCTCGGCACGGCGCGCGCCCCGCCGGAGGACAGCCTGGCTCGAGTCCGCCGGCATTTGCCGCGCCTCGGTTGGTCGAGCCCATGCAACCTGGTACGATCCGTGTCCTGTGCGAATTCGAGTCAAAGCTTCGCGGTGGCGAGGTTGTAGAATCGTGACCAGGAGCGGGATTCGTCGAGGGCGAGGTCCATGGGGGACGGTGATAGCCTGGAGCTCCTGATCGTCGACGACGACCGGGACACCCGCGAGAATCTCCGCGACATCCTCGAACTGGACGGATACCGCGTCGGCGAGGCGGCGACGATCGCCGAGGCCCTTGACCGCCTGGGCCGGGCGCGCTACTCCACGATCCTGCTGGACCGCAAGCTTCCCGACGGAACGGCCGATGACCTGCTGCCCCGGCTCAAGCAACTCTTCCCCCCGGTCGACGTGCTGATCCTCACCGGGTACAACGACGTCGAGGGGGCGATCTCGGCCCTGCGCTTCGGCGCCGCCGACTATCTCCTCAAGCCGATCAACTCCGAGGAACTCTCCGCGCGGCTGGCGCGGCTGGCCGAGCGCCGGCGGGCGGAGGACGAGCTGCGGAAGCGGTCGCTTATTCTCCAGTCCGTGCTGAAGCATGTGGCCGATGCGGCGATCGTTGCCGATCGGCATGGACGGGTCCTGCTCCACAGCCCGGCGGTCGAACGGCTCGTCGGTCCGGTTCGGCCGGGCGCGCGGCCCGAGGAGTGGCCGACCCACGGCCGGCTCTATCACACCGACATGGTCACGCCCTACGCCCTCGAGGAATTGCCGCTATCCCAGGCCCTGCGGGGCGAGGAGGTCGTCGACGAGGAGATCTTCGTCCGGCCGTCGGCCAGCCATCCGGGCCGCTGGGTGAGCGCCAGCGCGAGTCCCCTGCGCGAGGGGGACGGTCTGCAGGGGGCCGTCGTCAACTACCGCGACATCACCGAGCGCCGGCTGGCCGCCGACGAGCTCCGCCGCCAGCGCGACCTGGCGGCCGGCCTGATCGCCGCGGCCCCGTCCCTCGTGATCCTGCTCGATCCCCAGGGCCGCATCACGCTGTTCAATCGCTTCGCCGAAGAGCTCTCCGGCTACTCGGCCGCCGAGGTTCAGGGATGGGACTTCTTCACCAGGCTGCTGCGCGAGCGCGACCGCGAGCGGATTACCAGGGTATTCCACGACACGCTGGGGAACAGGGACACCAGCGGCACGATCAACGCCATCCTGACCCGCGACGGCCGCGAGCGCGAGGTCCGGTGGTTCAACCGGCTCTTCCGCGATGCGGAGGGTCGCATCACGGGCGTGCTGGCGATCGGCCAGGATATCACCGACCTCAAGGAGGCGCAGGAACGTGCGCTCCGCGCCGAGCGTCTGGCGGCGATCGGTGAGATGGTCGCCGGGCTGGCGCACGAGAGCCGCAACGCGCTGCAGCGCGGCCAGGCGTGCCTGGAGATGCTCACCCTCGAGGTGCGCGATCGTCCCCGGGCGACGGACCTCGTCTCCCGCATCCAGCACGCCCAGGATGACCTCGTTCGGCTCTACGAGGAGGTCCGGGATTTCGCCGCGCCGATCGTCCTCAGGCCGTCGATGTGCGAGCTGAGCGATGCCTGGCGCACCGCCTGGCGGGACCTCGAGCCGGCACACCGCGGCCGGGACTCCGTGCTTCGCGAGCGGATCGACGGCGACGAGATCAAGTGCCAGATCGACCGGTTCCGGATGATTCAGGTCTTCCGCAACATACTCGAAAACGCCCTGTCCGCCTGCTCCGACCCGGTCGAGATCACCGTGACCTGCCGGCCCGCCAGCCTCGACGGCCAGGACGCCCTGCGAGTCTCTGTCTCCGATAATGGTCCGGGGCTCTCGCCCGAGCAGCGAGCCCAGGCCTTCGATGCCTTCTACACCACCAAGATCAAGGGGACGGGCCTGGGCCTGGCGATCTGCCGGCGGATCATCGAGGCCCACTCGGGCCGGATCCTCCTCACCGATCGGCCCGGCCGGGGCGCCGAGTTCGTCATCCTCTTACCGCGAGGCAACCCATGAACCGCTCCCTGCGCATCGCCGTGGCCGACGACGAGCCGGACATGCAGGAATACTACCGGACCATCCTCCCACAGCTTGGCCACGTCGTCGTCGCCGTGGCCGAGACCGGCCGAGCGCTGGTCGAGAAGTGCCGCGAGCAACACCCCGATCTGGTGATCACCGACATCAAGATGCCCGACATGGACGGCATCAACGCGGCCTCGCGAATCTACCGCGATGGGCCGATCCCCGTGATCCTCATCTCGGCGCACATCGACCCCGAATACCTCCGACGCGCCGAGGGGGACCACATCCTTGGCTACCTGGTCAAGCCGATCAAGCAGGCCGACCTCGAGCCAGCCATCTCGCTGGTGATGTTCCGCTTCGAGCAATACCAGACGCTGCGGGGCGAGGCCAATGACCTGAAGCAGGCACTCGAGGACCGCAAGGTCATCGAGAAGGCCAAGGGTCTGCTGATGAACAAGGCTTCCCTCGACGAGTCCGAGGCCTTCCGCCGGCTCCAGAAGCTCGCCAGCGACCGGAACAAGAAGCTCGCCGAGATCGCACGGATGCTTCTGACCGCCGAGGAGGCCCTCCAGCCGCCCACTCCGCCGAAGCCCCGCGTCGGCCGGCCTTGAGGAGCCCCGAGAGCGCCCACGGCAGCATCGAAACCATCGACCTACCCCCCGACGCCGACGATCTGCCGAAAACCGACCGAAGAGCAGAACCGGGCAAGAGAACCGCGAAAAACGCAAAAAGCGCGAAAAGGAACGGTGAGCGAGGCGTCGGCGAGCGGCTGCCTCTTCCCATCCGATTTCCCCTTCTCGCTTTTCGCATTTTTCGCGGTGAAACCTGGAATTCTGAGCGAATGGCGAGCGGATTCGCCCTTCGCGGTGAATTCCGGGACTCCGAGCCGATGCGGCCTACCGCTGCGGCGACGCCGCCTGGGCGGTCGCGGCCGGGGCGGTCGTGGGCACCATGACGGTCCGCGTCACCGCGACCTGCCGCGCGATCGGCTGAACCTGGGTCGTCATCACCGTAACCGGCACCTGGTACGGGACGCACACCGGCACCTGCCGGGTGAGGTTCTCGGTCACCGGCCGGCAGCGGGTGACCGGCACGGTGACCGTCTGCTGCTGCGGCACCATGGTGCACACGGTCGCCTCGACGTACTCGGTGACGCGCTTCGGCACGATGTCGGTCACCGTCACCTCGTAGGGCTGCATTTCGCAGGTGGTGATGCAGCGGGTGATCTGGTGCGGGATGCGCTCGACCTTCACCTGCGGGACCCGGATCGTCTCCTGCACCGGGGTGAACGTGACCCGCTGCCGCGGGACCTGGATCGTCTGGGGCACCGGGCGGACGACCGGGCGCGTGACCGGCACCTGCTGCGGGACGCACGTCGCCACCTGGCGATAGGCCACGCACGCCGTCGCCCCGCCGCACTGGCTGCACCCGCCGCCACACCGATGGCCGCAGCGGTGGCCGCAGGTGACGACGGGAACGACCGCCGTCGCGGGCACCGGCCGCGTCTCGTAGCAGGTCTGCATCTCGCACACCGGCACCATCCGCGTCACCGGCACGACCTCGGTCACGCACTGCGGGATCATCCGGGTGATGACCCTGTCCACGATCTCGGTCGAGC
>JAKAUH010001073.1 GCA_021818605.1 Planctomycetota bacterium | reverse complement strand
TCCAGCTCGCGCCGGCCGACCCGATCCTGGGCAGCCGGCTGTCGATCAAGCTGCCGCCCGACGCGAGGCAGGTGCGGATCGAGTACCGCACGTCGCCCACGGCCGGGGCCCTGCAATGGCTGGATCCGGCGCTGACGGCGGGCAAGGCTCATCCGTTTCTGTTCACCCAGTCCGAGGCGATCCACGCGCGGTCGTGGATCCCGCTCCAGGATTCGCCCGGGGCGCGGCTGACGTACGCGGCGGTCGTGCGGGTGCCGAGGGGGCTGACGGCCGTCATGGCGGCGGATTCACTGGTGAAGCCGGAGGAGGCGCGCGAGGGCGTCTTCCGGTTCGCGATGCCGCAGCCGATCCCCAGCTATTTGATTGCGCTGGCCGTCGGCGACCTGGCGTTCCAGCCGCTGGGGCCGCGCACGGGCGTCTGGGCCGAGCCGAGCGTGCTGAAATCGGCCG
The DNA here is from genome assembly GCA_021818605.1 of Planctomycetota bacterium. Taxonomy (GTDB): domain Bacteria; phylum Planctomycetota; class Planctomycetia; order Isosphaerales; family Isosphaeraceae; genus JAKAUH01. The sequence continues at coordinate 11,144 of JAKAUH010001073.1, read as the reverse complement.
CGCACGAGTTCGCCGACGTCGAGGCGATGGTCGCGTCGATCGAGAAGCGGTTCGGACCCTATCGCTGGGGCCGCTACGACATCCTCGTGCTCCCGCCGAGCTTCCCGTTCGGCGGGATGGAGAACCCCAGGCTGACGTTTGCCACGCCGACGATCCTCGCGGGCGATCGATCGCTCGTCTCATTGATCGCGCACGAGCTGGCTCACTCGTGGTCGGGCAACCTGGTGACGAACGCCACCTGGCGGGATTTCTGGCTCAATGAGGGGTTCACGACGTATCTCGAGCGGCGGATCATCGAGGACCTGTATGGCCCCGACCGCGCCGAGATGGAATCCGTGCTCGGGCTGGTCGAGCTGCGCGACGAGTTCAGGGACGTGCCGCCGAGGGACCAGGTCCTGCACATCGACCTCACCGGCCGCGACCCGGACGAGGGGATGAACCGGATCCCTTATGAAAAGGGGGCGCTGTTGCTCCACACGCTGGAAAAGACGTTCGGCCGCGATCGGTTCGACAACTTCCTCCGCTCGTACTTCGACCGGTTCGCCTTTCACAGCATCACCACGGCGGATTTCACCGCATATTTGAAGGATCACCTGCTGGTCGGTCCCGACGACGCGAAGGCGATCGACCTGGACGCCTGGCTCAATCGGCCGGGCCTGCCGGCCGGGTTCGCCGAGCCGACATCGGCGCGGCTGGAGGCGATCGACCGCGCGGCGAAGGGCTGGCTCGACGGCGCGATCGCGACGGATCGAATCGACGCGAAGGACTGGTCGACGCACGAGTGGATCCGCTTCCTTCAGGCGATGCCCGCGAAGGTGCCGGCGGCGAAACTCGCCGAGCTGGACCGTCGGTTCGAATTGACCGACCGGGGGAATTCCGAGATCGCCCATCAGTGGCTGTTGATCGCGATCCGGAACGACTACGCGCCCGCCTCGGCGCGGTTGAAGGCGTATCTGACGACGATCGGCCGGCGGAAGCTGGTGCTGCCCCTGTACAGGGCATTGCTGGCGACCCCGGCGGGCCGACAGCAGGCCGAGGCGATCTATGCCACAGCGCGGCCGGGCTATCACCCGATCACGGTGGATTCGGTCGACCGGCTGATGAATGGAGCGAAGTGACCGGCGCGGGCATCGGGCGTGCTTGTCCCGACAGGTCGGGCGGGATAGAGTGCGAGGAAGAGGATTCGCGTCACTTCGATCGGGAGGCCGACCATGTCCGGGGAAGAGGAATTCGAGAAGCGGCTGGCGGCGCTCGAGCAGACGGTCGCCGAGCTGCAGCGCAAGCTCGTCGGTGCGCCCGACCCTCGGGCGGGTCTGAACAAGTTGATCGGGTCCATCACGGACCATGAGGTGTTCGAGGAGGCGCTCCGCTATGGTCGGGAGTACCGCCATGCCGATCGCCCTCGCGATGAGGACGAAGAGGAGTCGTGAAGTATCTCTTCGACACGGACCATGTGAGCATCCTGCAAAGCAAGAGAGGTCGGGATTTCGTCGTTCTGGAGGCACGAGTGGCCGCCCAGCCGCCGGGCGAGTTGGCCTTCTCGATCGTCAGCTTCCACGAGCAAGTACTGGGTGCCCATAACGTCATCAACCGATCGCGGACCGCAATCTAGACGATCCGGGGTTTCGACGCGTCCGCCGTCGCTGTCTTCGATGACCTCCGCGCCCGGCGGGTCCGGATCGCGACGATGGACCTGCGGATCGCCGCGACGGCACAGGCTCGGGGCCTCATCCTGTTGACCAGGAACACCCGGGACTTCAGCCAGGTGCCGGGGCTTGTGACCGAGGACTGGACCATTTAGGGCGGCACATCCGCCGAACCATTGCGGATAGCACACCAAGGGGCGGCGATGGGCAGGTCGGGGGGTCGCGAGGCGAGCGGTCGGTTCGCGGCCTTCGCGCGGGGCGCGGCGGTCGGGGTGGTGGCGATCGGCGCGCTGGTGATCGTCGGGTGGGCGTTCGACCTCGCCGTGCTGCGGAGCCTGATTCCCGGAACGACGGCGGTGAACCCTGGGGGCACGGCGGTGGCGCTGGTGCTCGCCGGGACCTCGCTGTGGCTGCGCGCGGCGAACGACGGGCGGCGGACATGGATGCGGACGGCTGCGATCGGATGCGCCCTCGTGGTGGTGCTGATCGCCGGGATTCGGCTGGGCGGGTATTTGCTCGACCGCGACGCGGGGCCCGACCGGCTGCTCTTTTCGCAGCAGATCGACGCCGAGGCCGGTCGGGTAGGCTGGGTCAACCGGATGGCGCCCAACACGGCGGCGTCGCTGGCGATGGCCGGGCTGGCGCTCTTGATGATGGACGCGCGGGCGCGGGCGGGTGTGATGGCGAGCCAGGCCCTCGCGCTGGCGGCGGCGCTCGTCGCGCTCCTGGCCTTGCTGGGGTATGCCTATAGCGCGCTGCGCCTCACCGGGCTCGATAGCTACATCCCGATGGCACTCTTGACGGCCGTGGCACTCGAGCTATTGAGCCTCGGCATCCTGGCCGCGCGGACGGATCGGGGCGTGATGGCGGTGGTGGGCGGCGAGGGGGCCGGCGGGGTGCTGGCGCGGCGGCTCTTGCCAGCGGCGATCGTGATCCCGGCGGTGCTGGGCTGGTTGCGATGGCTGGTGCAGCGCGAGCGGCTGCTGGACCACGTGATGGCGCTGTCGCTGTACGTCGTGGCGAACATCGTGGTGTTCACGGCGCTGATCTGGTGGACGGCGGCGTCGCTGGAGCGCACCGATCGGGCGCGGCGGCGGGCGGTGCGTCGGCTGGCGATCCAGCTTGCGGCGACGCGCGCGCTGGCCGATGCGTCGAAGCTCGACGAGGCGGCGCAGGGCGTGCTGGAGGCGGTCTGCGACGGCCTGGGCTGGCCAGTGGGCGAGATGTGGTGGGTCGACACGGATCGCCGGGTGCTGCGGTGCGAGCAGATCCGGTTGCCATCGGACCCGGCGTTCGACGAGTTCGCCGCGGCGAGCCGGCAGTTGACCCTGGAGCGCGGCGAGAGCTTGGCGGGACGGGTCTGGACCAGCGGCCGGCCCGAGTGGATCGCCGACGTGGTGAACGACCCAAATTTCCCCCGCGGGTCGGTCGCCGCGCGGGTGGGTTTGCACACGGCGCTGGGGCTGCCGATCGTCATCGGCGGCGACGTGCTGGGCGTGCTGGAGGTCTTCAGCGATCGCGTGCACCCCGGCGCCGACGACCTGTTCGAGATGCTTGGCGCGATCGGCAGCCAGATGGGGCAGTTTCTCAGGCGTAGCCAGGCCGAGCAGGCGCTGCGCCATGGTGAGATGCGGTTCCGCTCGTTGATCGAGGCCACGGCGGCCATCGTGTGGAGCACGCCCGCCTCGGGCGAGTTCGAGGACGCTCAGCCGGGCTGGAGCGCGTTCACCGGCCAGACGTTCGACGAACTCAAGGGGTGGGGCTGGCTGGATGCCGTCCATCCCGGAGATCGTATGCACACAGCGCAGGTGTGGTCGACGGCGGTGGCAACGCGGTCGCTGTACCAGGTGGAGCACCGGCTACGGCGGTATGACGGCGAGTACCGGTACATGCTGGTGCGCGCCGTGCCGATCCTGGGCGAGGACGGCATGATCCGCGAGTGGGTCGGTGTGCACACGGACGTCGACGCCGAGAAGCGCGCCGATGAGGCGATGCGGCAAGCACGCGACGCCGCCGAGGCCGCCACGCAGGCCAAGAGCGAGTTCCTCGCCAACATGAGCCACGAGATCCGCACGCCGCTCAACGGCATCATCGGCATGGCCGAGCTGGCGCTCGATACCGATCTGACGGCCGAGCAGCGCGAGTACCTCGGCGTGGTGAAGCTGTCGGCCGACCACCTGCTGGCGGTGATCAATGACATCCTGGATTTCTCCAAGATCGAGGCGGGCAAGCTCGACCTGGAGACGATCGCGTTCGACCTGCGCGACACCCTGGACGACGCGACCGCCTCGCTGGCGATCCGGGCGCACCAGAAGGGCCTCGAGCTGGCCGATCACATCGCGCCGGAGGTGCCCGAATCGCTGGCCGGCGATCCGCATCGGCTGCGGCAGGTGGTCGTCAATCTGCTGGGCAACGCGATCAAGTTCACCGAGCGGGGCGAGGTCGTGCTGGACGTCTCGGTGGCGTCGCGAGACGACCGGGGAGTCGTGCTGCACTTCATCGTGCGGGACACGGGGATCGGCGTCGGGCCGGAGGAACAGCACCGGCTGTTCCAGGCGTTCATGCAGGGGGACACCTCGACGACGCGGAAGTACGGCGGCACCGGACTGGGCCTGGCGATCTCGGGGCGGCTGGTGGCGATGATGGGGGGCTCGATCTGGCTGGAGAGCACGCCGGGCGTCGGGAGCACGTTTCACTTCACGGCGAGGTTCGGGCATGCCGGCGCGGCGCGGGCCCGGCGCCAGCCGCGGCCGATGCGGCTGCTGGGCCTGCCGGTGCTCGTCGTCGATGACAACGCGACCAACCGTCGGATCCTCGAGGAGGCGCTGGCGAACTGGGGGATGCGGCCGACGGTCGTCGACGGTGGCGAGGCGGCGCTCCAGGCGATCGAGCGCGCGCGGGCCGCGGGGACGCCGTTTGCCCTGGTGATCCTCGACGCGATGATGCCCGGGATGGACGGCTTCACGCTGGTCGACCGGATCCGGAGCGAGCCGGCGGCGCTGGCCGCCGGTCCGACCTTGATGATGCTGTCATCGGCCAACCGCCGCGAGGACGCTGCTCGGTGCCGCGCGCTGGGCGTGGCCAGCTACCTGGCCAAGCCGGTGCGGCAATCGACACTGTTCGATGCGATCCTGTCCGCACTCGAGACGACCTCGGGCGTCGCCCATCCGGCGGTCGCGGCGCGGACCGGGCCGGAGCACCATGCCAGGAGGCGGTCGCTGAAGCTCTTGCTGGCCGAGGACAACGCGGTCAACCGCCGGCTGGCCGTCAGCCTGCTCGAACGGCGAGGGCACCGGGTCGCCGTGGCCGGAAACGGCCGTGAGGCGCTGGCGGCCCTGGATGCTGATAACTATGATTGCGTGCTCATGGACGTGCAGATGCCCGAGATGGACGGTCTGGAAGCGACCGCCGCGATCCGCGAGCGCGAGCACGCGGGTGGTTCGGTGGTGCACCTGCCGATCATCGCGATGACGGCGCACGCGCTGAAGGGCGACCGCGAGCGCTGCCTGGCGGCTGGCATGGACGCCTACATCGCCAAGCCGCTGCGGCCCGAGGAGCTGTATGACATGCTCGACAGACTCTTCCCCGCGCAAGACAATGACAATGGCGATGGAAATGATGATGGCTGCGGCAGGGCGGCGGCTGCGGCGCCGGAGCGGTTCAACCTGGGCGCGGCGCTCGAGCGTCTGGATGGTGACATCGCGCTCCTGAAGGAGCTGGCCGGGCTGTTCCTGGACGAGTGCCCCGCGCGGATGGCCGAGATCCGCCGGGCGATCGACGGGCGCGACGGGCTGGGGCTGGAGCGGTCGGCCCACTACATGAAGGGCTCGGTCGGCCACTTCGCCGCGCGCGAGGCGTTTGAGGCCGCCGCGCGGCTGGAGCGCGCGGGCCGGGAGGAGGACTGGAGCTGCATTGAGCGCGACTGGTCGGCGCTCGAGGGGGCGATCGGCGCAATGGTGTCGGAGTTTGCCGCGCTCGTGCGGGCGCAGGACGGCGAGTCGCCGCGTGCGCCCGCTCCGGGGAGTGGCGCTGGCGCCGCCGGGAGGGCCGAAGCATGAAGGTTTTGATCGCCGAGGATGACCCGGTCTCCCGCCGTCTGCTGGAGAGCTACCTGGGAAAATGGGGCTACGAGGTCGCCGCGGCGCGCGACGGCGCCGAGGCCTGGCGGCTGTTCGAGGCCGGGTCGTTCGCGATGGTCGTCACCGACTGGATGATGCCCGAGCTGGACGGCTCGGGGCTGATCCGTCGGATTCGCGCGTCACATAGACAGGGATACGTTTATGTTGTTATGCTGACGGCGCGGTCGCGCAAGGAGGACCTGGTCGAGGGTCTCGAGGCGGGCGCCGACGACTTCTTGACCAAGCCGTTCGACCGCGACGAGCTGCGGGCCAGATTGCGCGCCGGCGAGCGGATCCTCCGGCTGGAGCACCAGCTCCGCGAGGCGCAGGCGGCGCGGTTGCAGGCGGAGCAGCTCGCCGGGCTCGGGCGGCTGGCGGCGGGCGTGGCGCACGAGATCAACAATCCGATCGCATTCGTGACGAATAACCTGGCGGTGCTGAGGCGCGACGTCGGGGCGGTGCTGGAGTTGCTCGCCCGGTTTGAGTCGGGACGCGAGGCGCTGGCGCGGTCCGAGCCATCGCTGGTCGCCGAGATCGAGCGATTCGAGGACGAGGCCGGTGTGGTGTACTTCCGCGAGAATCACGACCGGATCTTCGAGCGGACGGCCGAGGGGCTCAGGAGAATCCGCGGCATTGTGCAGGATCTGCGCGACTTCGCGCGGCTGGACGAGGCCGAGTCGAAGGAAGTGGACCTGAACGCCGCGGTCCGCTCGGCGATCGCCGCGCTGGGGCACGAACTGGGCGAGCGGTCGATCCGCGTCGACACGGCGCCGGGCGAGGTCCCGCCGGTCGTCTGCCACCCGGCAAAGATCAATCAGGTGTTTTACAACGTGCTGCACAACGCGATCCAGGCGTCCAATCCGGGCGGATCGATCGAGGTGCGCACCCGGGCCGAGCGCGAGAGCGAGCGTGAAGGCGGGCACGCGGGATCGGGGTCGGTCCTGGTGGAGGTCGAGGATCACGGGGTCGGGATCGCGCCCGAGCATCTGCCGCACCTGTTCGAGCCATTCTTCACCACCAAGCCGGTGGGCTCGGGGACGGGGCTGGGGCTGTCCGTGGTGTACGGAATCCTCCGCGACCATGGCGGAACAATCGAGGCGGAGAGCACCGTCGGCCGCGGGAGCGTGTTCCGCATCCGGATGCCGGCGCGGGCTGGGTGAGAGTCGGTCCTGGAAGCAGCCGTCGCAGCGTGGGTCATGTTACGCCGGCAGAAAAGTCGGTCAGGCTCTCAGCCTGACTCGCCTTCACTGTCAGGCTGCGAGCCTGACCGACTTGAGGATCTTCCCTGGCGGGGTCATGAGACCGCGCGCCCAACGTCCCCAGGTGGTGTTCCGCGAGAAGTGTCTCGCCTTCTCGCCACTCGCGGCGCTCTATCGCGCGGCGGCGCTGGACGACAGGAGGGTCACGAGCGTCTGGTAATCCACGGGCTTGACCAGGTGGTGGTTGAAGCCGGCGACGCGGGAGCGGCGGCGGTCCTCGTCCTGGCCGTAGCCGGTGATCGCGATGATGACCAGGCTGTCCATGCCGGGCTCGCCGCGGAGCTGGGCGGCGACCTGGTAGCCGTCCATGCCAGGCAGGCCGATGTCGAGCAGCAGGAAGTCGGGCCGCTCCTGGTGGACCGCGTCGAGCGCGGCGAGTCCATCATGCGCGACGCGCACCTCGTGGCCGAGGAGCCGGAGCAGCCGGGCGAGTCCCAGCGCGGTGTCGGCATTATCGTCGACGATCAGGATGCGCGACCGGTGCGCCGCGGCGGCGGCCGATCCGGACCTGGAGGCCGGAACGTCCGGCGATCGGGCCGGCAGGGCGGCTCGGGGGCCGGGGATGGCGGGCAAGGTGACGGTGAAGCGGCTGCCGCGACCGGGGCCCTCGCTGTGCGCGGTCGCGCGGCCGCCGTGCATCTCGGCGATCTGCTTGACCAGCGTCAGGCCGATGCCGAGTCCGCCCTCGGTGCGCGCAGCGGTGCGGTCGCCCTGGGCAAAGAGCTCGAACATCTGCGCGAGCTGTTCGGGCGGGATCCCCACGCCGGTGTCCTCGACGATGAAATGGAGATCGCGGCCGTCGTGGCGGGCCGACAGCCAGAGCCCGCCGCCCGAGTCGGTGAACCGCGTCGCATTTGACAGCAGGTTGATCAAAACCTGCTCGAGCCTTGTTGCGTCAGCCTCGCACCAGAGGGTCCCCGGCATGAACGAGACTTCCAGGCGCTGCTGCTTTTCCTCGATGAGCGGGCGGACCGCGTCGACGGCCGCGTTGATGATGGGCGAGACCTCCAGTCGCTCCTTCCGCAGCTCGACCTTGCCGCGGGTGATCCGCGAGACATCCAGCAGGTCGTCGATCAATCGCGCGAGGTGGCGGACCTGCCGGTCGATGATCCCCTTGGCCCAGTCGGCGTGCTCGGGAGGAACGTCGGCGAGGCGGAGGACCTGGGTGGCGTTGCGCACGGCGGCCAGGGGATTGCGCAGCTCGTGGGCAAGCATCGCCAGAAACTCGTCCTTGCGGCGGTCGGACTGCCGCAGCGCCTCCTCGGCCTGACGGCGTTCGGTGATGTCCGTGCCGGCGGCGGCGATGAACCGCACGCGGCCGTGCGCATCGGTTGCCGGGGCCACGGTCAGATCGACGGCCCGCTCGGAGCCGTCCGCGAGGAAGTACGCCACCTCGGCGCGGACGGGCCGGCCGGCGGCGGCCAGGAGGGTGCGCTCGCGGATCGTCCGGGCGAGCTCGGGCGAGCGGTTCCACCAGCCGCATTCCCAGAAGGACCGGCCGACGACCTCCTCGCGGCGGAACCCGCACGAGTCCAGGCAGAGGCAATTGGCCTCGACGACGCGGCCTTCCTGGTCCAGCACGGCGGCGAAGTTCGTGTCGTGGTCGAAGAACGCGCGGAACCTGGCCTCGGCCTCGTCGGACGCGGGCACGGACACGGGCACGGAGTCGGTACTGCGACGGTGCTCGTCCCCGCCAGCCGGGTCGGTCGTTGATGGCTGGCGGACGGACGTGTCGCGGAGGACGATGACGGCGCCGATGGTCTGGCCGCTGGCGTCGACGATCGGCGTGGTTGTGTCCTCGACCAGGATGCGTCGGCCGTCGCGGGCGACGAGCAGGGCCGGCCCGGCGTTCGCGATGGGGGCGCCGGGGTCCGTCGCCGCGATGGAGGGGGACGGGACCGACTCGCCCGTCCGGAGGTCGACCCGCGGGAGGACCTCGGCCAGGTCCTTGCCGATCGCCTCGGTCTCCGGGCAGCCGGTCAGGCGGCAGGCCGGCGGGTTGATGAAGACGACCCGGGCCCGTGTGTCAGCGGCGATGACGGCATCACCGATCGACCTGAGCGTCGCGAGCAGCCAGTCGGGAGCGTTGGACGTCATCGCGGATGGAACCTAACCTGCCTGGCGGTGGAGAACACGGGATGTTGCGAAGGATGGGATGCATGAGTCATGACACGACGCGACGCGACTGGACGGTCCGTTCGCTGGGTCGATGCTCGCATCCGATCCGATCCGATCCGTACGATCGCGGGAGGGAAACTGCCCGTCCGGTCGTCAGATCCGCGTGCCCGGGCGGCCGGGATCGCTGCGAGCGATTGTCCAGCCTCTCTATTCCAAAGATAGAGCGCCGCACGGCCCTGAGTATGCCGGGCGGCCGGTGATCGCGGCCGGGGCGACCTGGGTCGATGGCCGGCGAAGGGCGCGGAAATCGGTGTCTCGATCATAGCGAGGACGAGGCGGCCGTCCAGCGTGTACCCGTTGAATCCGACGGATCCGGGGGACGTCGGCGCGGCCAGTGACTCGTCTTTCGACGCGGTTCAACTCGTTTGGGAAGGAAGAACGTGGAAACAGGTTATGTACAGCAAGTCTTGTGCCAGATGTCAAGCGGGCGCGCGAGGTCGAGGGCGGTCGTGGTGGTGCAGGGTATCGAATCAACCGTCGGTGCTCGAGCCGCTGAAGAGGCGGAACAGGACGAAGGCCGAGGCGAGGGTGCCGATCAGGCCGATCGCGAGGCCCACGAGGGCGAAACCGCGGCCGCGGAGCGAGCCGCTCGAGCGTCCGATCCGCCGAAGTGCGATGGCGGCGGCGACGACGGCGGCGAGGTTGCCGAGACCGCAGAGCAGGTTGAGTGGCAGGCTGGCGGTGGCAAGCGGATCGAGCGACGGGATCGGGCCGTCGGGACCGGGCGCGTCGGTCCTGGAGCGGGGCGGGAGGGTGACGGCACCGGCGGCGGACGAGGTCCCGCTCCCGACGCTGTCGTCGTTTTCGGGCCGCCAGAGTGCGGCCAGCTCGGGTAGTGCGGTGCCGGCGGTCCACTGTTCAAGGCCGGCGCGCCAGTAGAGCGAGTCGGGATGAATCCGGCCGGCGCCGGCCAGGTCCTTCAACTCCGACAGCGGGACGGGCCCCTGCGGCATCCCGGCGTCGGCATAGAACCAGGCCTGGGGATCATCGGCCGGGCCGGGCCGGGGGATCGCGGCCGGTCCGCGGCCGGGTGCGGCGGGCGCGGGCGCGGATGGCCGACGGCCGGACGAACTCGGCTCGTCGTCGAGGATCAGGAAGCCGACCTCCTCGGGAGCGGCGCTCTTCTTTCGGCCGGAACCGGTGGCGGCGCCAGTGCCGGCGCCAGTGCCAGTGCTTTTCTTCCGCTCGTCCGGGGGCGGGACGAAGGCGCCGGGGGTGCCCGAGCGGGGGAAGAGCGCCTCGACGCTGTCGGCCGGGTCCCAGTTGCGGCCGTCGCGCGAGAGCTGGTCGAACCGCGCGAGCTGGCCGCGCAGGCGCATCGAGACGAGCTGGTCCCAGCTCATCGGGCCGTGGACGCGCCCCCGCGATCGCACATACCAGCCTTCGGCGGCCCCGCCCGAGGACATGACGATCGGTTCTCCCCTGCCGCGTGCCGGAACGTGCTTCGTATTCCGGCGATCCAGGATAACGAATTTGGAGTGGGGAGATCGAGTGCATTAGCAGATGGGCGGCACGTGACAGGTCGAGGGATGCCGATCCGATCCGATCCGATCCGATCCGGCCGGCCGGGGTCGGAGACCCGCGGCGAACGGGATCTGAAAGTCGTACGGCGTCCAGCGATCGATGTCAGGTCAGGTCGGCGGAGTCGGCTCCGGCCGACGAGCCCCGACTCCTGGCCAGGGACGCAGGAGTCGATCCGGGTTTTCGCCTGACATGGACGGGCGGCCGTCCGGCCCGGCTGGCGTCGAGCAGGAATACCCGACCGACTTCGGACCGGCCGGGGTCTTTCAAGTAGGTCGGGCATTCTTGCCCGACTCGGGTCCGAAGACACCGGCTCCGCCCGGGACAGAGGCCGGAGTCGGGCATTCTGGCCCGACGGGGCCTGGGCGTCGGGGCAGAATGCCTGACCGAGCTGAGGCACTTTCCTTACGCTGTTATAATTG
>JAKAUH010000701.1 GCA_021818605.1 Planctomycetota bacterium | reverse complement strand
TGTAGTGAGGACGGCTGGTGCTTGCCGACCGTGTGCGCTTCTCGCCGCTGCGTTCATGCGACCTCTCCCCGGTTCCGTGCAGAGCCAGATGCACCCTTGCCTGTCTTCTATCAGTAGCAGCCCGGAACGGTCAAGAACCGGCCTCAGCCCGCGCCGGCCCCGAATTCCCGGCCTGGTTGAGCAAGCCGTCTCTCCCATCGGGGGGATCGCAATGAAAAAAATGGAGAATCCGGAAAAATCCCGGAACAAAATGGTCCAGTTGGCGTCTATATAAGAGGTCGCAGGGTAGAAGTGCTCGGTTGGCTCCTTGGCAACTCGGTCGATGGTAAAAAAGCAATCCCGCTCGGGATGGCGGCACATCCATTGATGGAATGCAGACGAGAGCGCGAGCGCACGAGAGCCCAATAGCACGCATACTGGGATGGTAGCCTGCTGCTACGACTCGCAAAACAGGAACGTCTTGCTTGCAGGGTAGACGTGGTGGATGTTCCACCATCCGGGCGGTTGGGAGGTGGAGGAAGGATCCGGCAGCGTTGGAAAGCGCGCGAACGAACCCAATCTCGGGGCCGACACCCCGCGAAAACGCGCGAACGAACCCAATCTCGGGGCCGACACCCCGCGAAAACGCGCGAACGAACCCAATCCGGCAATCGGCCAGAAGGATTGCGACCCCTGAGCGGCTTTTATTGATCCTGGCGATTGCAGCGATTCCCAGGTCGGCCTTCGGAAACGCTGTCGGGCCGGTTCGGCTTTCGCGAATTGGCGATCGGGGTATGATCTGCGGCCATGCGCCGGGGGCACGACCGGCCGGAGGGGGTTCCGGCGTGGCGGGTCCGGGGCGTCGTCAGATCAGGACGATCGGACATGGCACGCATCACGATGGGCGCGGAGCGCTTCGGGACCGAGGCGCGCGAGGCGGAGTACCGGGGGCTGGAGACAGGGGACATCCTGTTCTTCCCGCAGTCGCCCCCGCTGGTGTCCGAGGCGGACCGGGCCTTCCTGGTCACGCAGAAGCAGGTGGATGCCTCCTATCACAAGAACGTCAGCTACCGGCCGCGCGAGGACCGGCTCAAGGGGGTCGACCAGGACGACCCGGCGCAGCGGGAGCGGGTCCACCAGATCATGCGGGACTACTCCCGGAAGACGATCGCCTTCATGTCGACGCTGCTGAACAAATACGCGACGACCTGGAAGATCGACTACGCCAGCTTCCGGCCGATCGAGGAAGAGGGCCGGCAGGTCGCGTTGCACTCGCGGAACGACCTCTTGCATTTCGACTCGTTCCCGACGCGGCCGTCGCACGGCGACCGCCTGCTGCGGATCTTCACCAACATCCACCCGGATCGCTCGCGGGTCTGGGTCACCACCGATGCATTCGAGGCGCTGGCGGGTCAGTTCGCCGACCGGATCGGCCTGCATCGCCGGCCGGGACCGCTGGAGGCGTGCAAGAACCTGACCGTGCGCGCGGCGTCGAAGCTGGGCCTGCCGGTCGTGGACCGGCCGCCCTATGACCGGTTCATGCTCAAGATCCACCACGCGATGAAGGAGGACGCCGGCTTCCAGCAGTCGTGCCGCAAGGACCGATGGGAGTTCCCCGCCGGCTCGAGCTGGATCGTCTTCACCGACGGCACCAGCCACGCGTGTCTGAGCGGGCAGTACATGCTCGAGCAGACCTTCATCGTCCGCCGGGGGAGCCTGGCGTTCCCCGACCGGGCGCCGATCGCGGTCCTCGAGCGGCTCGCCGGCTGCCCGCTGGCGCGGAGTGCCTGAGGCCGATTGACGCGACGGCCAGGGCGGGTCAACCATGGATCGTATCCCTGTCGGCGGCCTGAGCGGAGAGGTACACTCAGGCCCGGCCCATCCGCAGGCCACGGAATCCCGTATCCCATGGCGAGCAAACTACTCCGAGTCGAGATGATCGACGACACGATGGCGGCCGTCCTGCGGGCGAAAAGCCCCGCGGAGCGGCTGGCCATTGCCAACGAGATGTGGCGCTCCGCCCAGCAGATCATCGAGGCGGTCCTGCGGGCCGAGCAACCCGGCTGGACCGACGAGCAAATCCGCCGGGAAACTGCCCGGAGGATGTCCCATGGGGCCGTTTGATCTGCTCAGAATCCTGGCCGCGACGTTCGAGCGGCTCGGGCTTGAGTACCTGGTCACCGGCTCGGTGGCAACGATCGCGTACGGCGAGCCTCGATTCACGAACGATCTCGATATCGTCGTCGCCCTCACCGAGGAACGGCTCGATTCGTTCTGCGACGCGTTCCCCGAGGAGGATTACTACCTGAGCCGGGACGCAATCCGAGAGGCAATCCTGCACCGCCGGCAGTTCAACATCATCCATTTTGCGTCTGGATTGAAGGTCGACGTCATCATCCCGGCTGACGACGAGTTCGAGCGGAGCCGCCGCCGGCGCGGGAGGGCGCTGGAGCTCGGGCAGGACTGGGGGGCGAGGTTCGCCTCACCGGAAGACGTGATCCTGCGGAAGTTGCAATACTACCGGGAGGGAGGAAGCGAGAAGCACCCGCGCGATATCGCCGGCGTCTTCAAGATCCAGGGGAGCCGCCTTGACCTCGACTACATTGCCGAGTGGGCCGAGCGGCTGGGAGTCGGGGAGATCTGGCGAGACCTACTGCGGGTGATGTCGGGCCACACGGGTCATGCGGAGTGAGTCGGCGATCGTCGATCCACCTCCAGTTGTGAGTCGCCCCTCATGAGATTCCCCCACATCCCCAGGCGATGGCGGCTCCGCAGCCTGATGGTCCTCGTGGCTGTCTCGGCGGTGGGCCTCGTCGCGTATCGCGAGTACCGCGAGCGCGGGCCGGTCTACTGGGAGATCGCGCGGATCTCGTTCGGTCGGGCCTCGACCCGGTCCGATGCGGCGCTCCGCATCGGGCTGCTCGGCCCGCGGGCCTCGTTCGCGACGTGGGTCCTGGACGGCGCCCTTGATGACCCCGACCCGGACGTCCGGGCGGAGGCCGCGTACGCCCTGATCCGGCTGGGGTCGCGGTCGCCGCGGCTGGTCCCGGTCCTGGTCGAGCAAATCGAGCGGACTCCGGAGCCCGGCAGGATCTGGATGCAGATGGCGAGGAACCAGCCCCTTGCCTGGTTGTTCGGGACCACGTCCTGGGGATGGCCTCTGTCAACCGGTGCCCTGCGGCGGAACGATCCCCTCCAGGCGCTGATGCTGATCCGGCCGGACGCCGCGCAGGTCGTACCGGCGCTGCGGAAGCCGCTCGCATCCCCGGCGAACCACGTGCGACGGGCGGCGCTCGGGGCCCTGTTCGCCGTCGCGAGCTGGACGACACCCCCGAGCCCCGAGCTGGCCGGGGAGCTCCTGGCGGTCGTGGCCGCGGATCGCCCCAGCACCTACCCGTACGACAGGAGGAACCTCGAGGAGCCCTTCGACGAGCGCAAGCGGGCCGTCGACGCGCTGGCGCGGCTCGATCGCCCGATGCAGGATCGGGCCGTCGCGATGCTCGCCGCCGACGTCCGCGAGCTGGGCACGCCGCGGTCGTACGAGGCCGTGGCGCTCCTGACTCGGCTCGACGGCGGGACCGCCGCCGCCGTCTCGGCCCTGACCGGGCACGTGCGCGACGGGGACGACATCCGACGCTCGATCGCCCTGGTGCTGTTGCACTGGATCGGCGAGCCCGCGGCAAGCGCGGCCCCGACGATCCTCCGCGTCATCGAGACCCAGGACAACGACCGGGTGGTGCCGATCAACTCCCGAATGTCCTGGTGGGTCGCCGTCAGCAGTTGGATCACGGCGAGATCGATGGTCATCGGCCCGGCCGTGGAGGGCCGGTCCTCGGTCATTGTGCTGGGGGTCAAGGCGCTCAGGGGGATGGGCAAGCCGGTCGAGCGGGAGTCGATTTGTGAGCTGATCGCCGTCGTCCAGGATCCGAATCGGCCCGCCGACCAGAAGCGCGGCGCGATCGTGGCGCTGGGCGACTTCGGCCCCTCGGCAGGCCAGGCCGTGCCGGCACTCGTCGCATTTGTCCGCGCCGTCGAGGGGGCTTACAAGGCCGGACCGGGTGTCGGCAACGAATGGAAGGATCCCGGGGGCCAGGCAGCCGAGGCCATCGGCCGGATCGCCGAGGACGGCAATCCCGAGGTCGTCGCCATCCTGGCCGGGTTGCTCGATTCCCGCGTCGGAGGGATCGCGATGGCCGCGGCCCGGGCGCTCTGCGACCTGGGACCGAAGGCCACGCCAGCGATCCTGGCGCTCGTCAAGGCGCTCAGGAGCCCCGTGCCGGGCGTGCGGTTCTCGGCGTCGAGGGCCCTCGGCAAGATCGGCCGCCTGGACGCGAACGCGGTCCTGCCGGCACTCCGCGCCGCAATGAACGACCCGGATCGTTACGTCCGCGACGAGGCCGCCGAGACACTCCAGAAGATCGAGATCGCCCGCGAGAGGGCGTCCAGCAGCAGGCCGAACGCCGGCGCTGGGGACAAGCCGCCGTCGCGTCGGTAGAATACACGATCGAGGGCGATCCCAGTCCGTAGCAGCGGAGAGAAAGCGATCCGATGGCGATTTCCGGCTTGCTGGAGCGGTTCAAGAAGGGGCTGGCCCGGACGGCGCAGCTCTTCAACGTGCGGTCGTGGTTCGGGCGGAAGGTCGACCAGTCGTTCCTGGACGACCTGGAGAGCCGGCTGATCCGGGCGGACGTCGGCGTCGCGGCCACCTCGCGGCTGATCGACCGGGTGCGCGAGCAGTTCGCCGACAAAACCGCCGACGAGGAACTCCTGACCTTCGTCAAGGGTGAGCTGAAGGGCCTGCTCGAGGATCCTCGACCGGGAACACTGGCCGTCGCGTCGAAGCGGCCAAGCGTCTACCTGATCGCCGGCGTGAACGGCTCGGGCAAGACGACGTCGATCGCCAAGCTGGCGCAGCGTCTCAAGGACCAGGGGAACACGATCCTGCTGGGCGCCTGCGACACCTTCCGCGCCGCCGCCGCCGACCAGCTCGCCGTCTGGGCCGACCGCGCCGGCTGCGAGATCGTCCGCGGCTCCGCCGGGGCGGATCCGGCGAGCGTCGCCCATGACGCCTGCCAGCGGGCACTGGCCCGCGGAGTCGATGTCCTGATCGTGGATACCGCCGGACGCCTGCATACCCAGTCCCACCTGATGCGCGAGCTGGAGAAGATCCGCGCGGTCATCCAGCGGCTGATCCCCGGAGCGCCGCATGAGGTTTTGCTCGTGATCGACGCCACCAACGGCCAGAACGCCATCCGCCAGGCCGAGACGTTCACCAAAAGCATCGGCTGCACCGGCGCGATCCTCACCAAGCTCGACGGCACCGCGAAAGGAGGCGTCGTGGTGGCCGTCCTGCAGACCATCAACCTGCCCGTCAAGTTCATCGGCATCGGCGAGGGGATCGAGGATCTCCAGCCGTTCGACGCCGATACCTTCGTCGAGTCGCTGTTCGTTTGAGCGGCTCCGGCCAGGGAAACGGTCCGCCGGGCGTTGTTTCGACGCCGATACCTCTGTTGGCTGACGCCCTCGCTTCCTTGATCGAGGATGCTGCATCATCCTATCATGGACGCCGGCCGCACGGCGGGCCACCCGAGGAGCCGGGCCCGGCGCGTTGTCGGCGTCTTCCCGCCACAGGTATAATAGACACTGGGCGATTCGACGAAAGTTAATCGCCGGTCGCCCGGCCTCGCCTTCTCTCCCACCCGGCGGGCCTAAAGATAAGACGTCTTCCCGGACCCACGACGGGGACACCATGAGCCCGACGAGTATCTGGAGCCAGTATCGCGACGAGCTGGCGAACGACCCGCTGCTGGTGCTGGGATTCACGGCCGCGCTGATCGCCCTGGCGACCACGCCGCTGGCGGTCGCCGTGCTGGGGCGGATGGACTGGTTCAAGGCCAGGCGGGGCCGGGTGTTACAGCGCCCGTCTTTTGCCTCGATCATCATCGGCACGATGCTCGTGATGAGCATCCCGGCGATCTTCGCGGCGATGGTGCTCAAGAGCCGGTCGTTCGACAGGAACCGCTACGAGTTCGACCCGAACCGGACCTGGTCGGTAGTGGAGCAAGGGCGGATCTACGACGACGCGGTGAAGCTCGACGCGGCCGTCAAGGAGGAATACAAGCGGATCAGCCTGGAGCGGAAGAACCTGGTCGAGAACGTCAAGAAGCTGGACACGGCGATGCTGGCCCTGCGGGCGGTGGCGGGCACGTCGCCGGCCGTGGCGCAGCGGCTGCCGGCCGTCCTGCAAACACTTGCCGGAATCCGGAAGAGCGTCGGCGTCGACGGGCCTCAGCAGCTCGAGGACTTCACGGCCCCGCCGGCCGATCTCCGCGCGATGGCCGCCGAGATGCCGGTCGCCCCGGTTGCCGCGCCGGCTCCCGGATTCGCGGTGGCCACTTCGGTCCCCGTCGGCGACGGCCTGACGCCCGTACAGGTCGAGGCCGAGCTGGCGACGGTTCCCGAACCCCAGCGCGGGCTCGCCGCCATGCTGCCGCTTTCCGGCCTACCGGCCGGCTGGACGGTCGGCAAGTCGGGCGAGAAGCACCTCGAGACGTTCAACGCCGAGAACCTGTACGAGAAGATCGACGGCCGCGCCGAGAGCTTCATCCAGTACGGCGTCAAGGGGATGGCATACGCCTTCTACCACCCCACCGGCGATCCCTCGAACGAGCTGCAGGTCTACATCTTCGAGATGGCCGACCCGCTCAAGGCGATGGGCAAGTACGGCTCGGAAAAACCCGAGGAGTTCCAGACGGTGGCTGTCGGCGACCAGGGATATACCACGGCTGGCAGCACCCTGTTCTACGCGAGCAGGTACTACACGCAGATCGTCTCGACGGCCGACGACCCCAAATTCGCCGCGTTCGCGCTGGACCTGGCCCGCCGGGTCGCCGCCCGCCAGAAGCCGGGTAAGGCTGGTGCCGCGGCTCCGTCCGTCGCCGCCGCGCCCGAGCCGGCCGACGAGGCGGCCGAAACCGAAACAAAACCGGCCGAGACAAAGGCGAAACCGGCCGCCGCCGAGGTGACTCCGGCGACCTACTTCGGCCTGCTGCCGGCCGCGGACCGCGACGGCGAGCCCAAGTACGTCGCCCAGGATGCCTTCGGCTATAGCTTCCTCTCCGACGTGTTCATGGCCGACTACAAGGCGGGCGGCACGACCTGGCAGGGCTTCCTCCGACCGTACCGCGACGCCGACGAGGCGAAGGCGGTGTTCCAGAAGTACATCGAGGGCGTCAAGAAGGACGGCGCCAGGGTCGACAAAATCACCGCCGATGGCGCCGACGAGATCGTCGTCAGCTCCAACATCGGGCTGGTGGACGTCGTCTTCCGCAAGGGCAACACGCTGGCCGGAGCCAACGGGGCGACCGAACGGGCGCCGGCCGAGGCGTTCGCGAAGGCTCTCGCCAAATCACTGCCGGGCAAGGTGCCCTTGATGGGTCAGTAGTCAGTGGTCAGTGGTACATACGGCGGCATGAAAGTAGGTCAGGCTTTCCAGCCTGACGGTTCGGCCCTGTCAGGCTGGAAAGCCTGACCTACTTGAGAATCCTTAACCAAGGACACAGTCCCATGTCCGAGAAGCTGACCCGGACGCAGCAGAAGAACCTGGAGAAGTTCGGCGGGGTCAACCCGGCCGATCAGCCGTTCTCGCGGCGGCAGTTCGCCACCCAGGTCGGCGGCTTCGCGCTGGCCGGGGGCGCGGCGATCGCGGGGGGGCTGGTGCTCCGCGATCGGTGGGGCATGGAGGGCGTCAAGCCGCCGCCGCCGGTGCGCCTCAAGGATTACGGCGTCCGGGTGCCCGTCAGCCGGCCCAGCCTGGTCGTCGTCCGGTCCAGCCCCGTCCGCGCCGAGGACCACACGTCGAAGGACGAGGAGCTGAAGGCCCGTGAGCATCAGGCCTTCTCAATGGTCAAGGCGGCGCTCGACACCATGGGCGGCGTGGATCACTTCATTCAGAAGGGCGATGTCGTGGTCATCAAGCCGAACGTCGCCTTCGACAAGAACCCCGACCTGGCCGCCACCACTCAGCCCGAGACCGTGGCCGCCGTCACCAGGCTCTGCCTGGGCGCAGGCGCCCGCAAGGTGATCGTCGCGGACAACCCGATCAACAACCCCGAGAGCTGCTTCTACAAGACCAGGGTCGGCGAGGCCGCCGTGCGGGCCGGCGCCGAGCTGATGCTCCCCAAGGACAGCTACTTCGAGACCCTGTACATCGGCGGCGAGACGATCACCGGCACCTGGCGGATGTTCTACCGGCCGTTCCGCGAGGCGACCAAGGTCATCGGCATCTCGCCGGTGAAGGACCACAACCTCTGCAAGGCCACCGTCACGATGAAGAACTGGTACGGGCTGCTGGGCAACCCCCGCGCCCAGTTTCACCAGAATATCCACGGGATCATCTCGGACTTCGCCCTGATGATGAAGCCGACGCTGGTGATCGCCGACGGCCGCAAGCTGTTGATGCGCAACGGCCCGACCGGCGGCAGCCTGAACGACGTCAAGAAGGGCGACACCATCGTCGTCGGCACGGATCACACCGCGGTCGATAGCTGGTGCGTCACCAGGCTGCTGGAAAAGCCCCGCGACCAGATCATCTACCTCGACAAGGTCATCACCCGCGGCCTGGGCCAGGACTGGCGGCCCAACTGGACGCAGGAGATCACCGTATGAGCCAGGGCCTCGGCGGCAAGACGCGGACGCGGCGGAAGGCCCGGCCGGCGGCCCGAGCGGCCGTCCAGCTCGACCTGCCGTCCGACGTCCGGCTGTACGTGTCGCCGAAGGGCTTCTGGCGGCTGTGTGCCGCCAATCGCGAGCTTCGCCTGGAGCGAACGGCACGAGGAGCGATCGAGGCGATGCCACCAGCGGGCAGCGGAACGGGGGCGCAGAATAACCGGCTTGGGGCCCAGCTCGGGACATGGGCCTGGAACGACGGCACCGGCACCGCCTTCGATTCCTCGGCGGGCTTCACGCTGTCCAATGGGGCCGTCCGGTCGCCCGATGCCTCGTGGATCGTCAACGAACGATGGAAGACCCTGACCCCCGAGCAGCAGAGGGTCTTCGCTCCGATCTGCCCGGATTTCGTGGTCGAGCTAAGGTCGCCGAGTGATACCCTGAGCAAGCTCCAGGAGAAAATGCAGGAGTACCTCGAGCAGCGAGCCCGCCTCGGCTGGCTCCTCGACCCGCTCACCGGCAACGTCGCCATCTACCGCCCCAGCCGGCCGGTCGAGCGGCTCGAACGGCCGGCGACGCTCTCGGGCGAGGATGTCCTGCCCGGCTTCGTGCTCGACCTCAAGAGTATCCTTTTCGATTGATTGAGCCGGATCGGCTCGGCTCGAGGCCGTCAACCAACCCGCAGTCAGGCAGGTGGACTGGACGCAGGAGATCACGGTATGAGCCAGGGGGTCGCGAGCAGGCCGGCGAGGCGGACGTGGGCGCAGGAGGCCGTCCCCGAGACGGTTGCACTCGCGCTGCCGACGGACGTAAGCCTCGTCGTGTCGCCGGACGACTTCGAGAGGCTCTGTCGGGCGAATCCCGAACTGAGGCTGGAGCGCGAGTCGGATGGAGAACTGACCGTCATGCCGCCGGCCTGTATGGATTCGAGCTCTCGCAACGCCGGCATCGCGGGGCAGCTCTGGAACTGGAATAGACAGTCAAGGCTCGGAGTCGTCTTCGAGTCGTCCGGGGGATTCACTCTCCCGAACTCGGCGGTCCGGGCCCCCGATGCCTGCTGGATGACGAGGGAGCGCTGGGCGACCCTGCCCGAGGCCGAGCGACGGACCTTCACCAGGACTGCCCCCGATTTCGTGGTGGAACTGAGGTCGCCGAGCGACTCGCGGAGCAAGCTCGAGGCGAAGATGGAAGAGTACATCGCCCAGGGTGTACGGCTCGGCTGGCTGATCGATCCCGAGCTGGGCACGGTCGCGATCTACCGCCCCGGCCGTCCGGTCGAGCGGCTCGAGCGGCCGGCGACACTCTCGGGCGAGGACGTGCTGCCCGGCTTCGTGCTCGACCTCAAGGGTATCCTTTTCGACTGAAACAGATTACGGCCATCAGTCAGCGAGTGGATTCCACGACCATGTCGACGATCGCCAGGAACACCCGGATGGCACCATCGCAGCGCACGCGGTCGCGCTCGCGCATCCGGATCGGTCCGGGTTCGGCCGGGTTGTTGATGACGCCCGAGCAGTTCGACGCCCTGCGGCCGTCGCAGTTCGTCCGCGGCAATCGGTATGAGCTCATCAATGGAGTCCTGGTCGTGAGTCCGACCCCGGGCATCGACGAGCGCAGCCCGAACGACTACCTGGGGCACATGCTGAATCACTATCGCGAGGCCAACCCCCACGGATCGGCCATGGACGAGACCGCGCCGGAGCAGACGATCGCGACGACGAGTCGTCGGCGAGCCGATCGGGCGATCTGGACCGGCCTGGGCCGCGTACCCGACCCGGACAGCGACATCCCGTCGATTGTCGCCGAGTTCGTCTCGAAGCGGCGCCGCGACGTTCTGCGCGACTACGAGATCAAGCGGGACGAGTACTTCGACGCCGGGGTCCAGGAATACTGGGTCATCGACCGCTTCCGCCGGATCATGACCGTCTACCGCCGGGATGCCGCCGGACTGAGCTACGACATCGTGCCCGAGGGCGGGACGTATCGGACCGAGCTGTTGCCCGGGTTCGAGCTGCCGCTCGTCAGGCTCCTCGCCAAATCCGATCAGTGGAAGCGCACGAAGAAACGCCCGAAGCAACCCCGCAAGCCAACCCCGCCCGCCGGAGGGACCGATGGTTAGGATCCGACGAGCCTATGAAGTCCTGTTCCTGGGACTTTTCCTGTTCTTTCTGCTGATCACGGACCTCCGCTATTTGAAGGGCTGGCCGGTCTCGATCTACCTCGAGGCCACGCCGCTGGTCGCGGTCGCGACGGCGCTGACGACGCACACGATCTACCGCAACCTGGTCTGGGGCCTGGTGATCATCGCGATCACGATGATGCTGGGCCGGGTCTGGTGCAACTGGATGTGCCCGTTCGGCATCATGCACCACCTGTTCGGCTGGATCGGCAACCGGCGGAACACCAAGCAGATGATCGAGGTGAACCGATACCGGAAGATTTACTCGATCAAGTACTACATCCTGACGGCGATGATCGTGATGGCGGCGTTCTGGATCGTGCCGACCGCCATCGACGCGCCGGGCGAGATGTGGCGCGCGTATAACGGGGCCGAGCTGCGGCAGACGGGCCTCGCGCGGGTCGGGGCCGCAGTCGAGACGGGCTTCGCCCGCTCTGCCGAGATACACAAGCGCAGCGGCAGCACGCTCCAGATCGGCCTTTTGGACCCGATCGCGACGATGGTTCGCTCGATGACCACCAGCGTCCTTCCCACGGTGCATAACGCCACCGAGAGCATCTACACCGAGCCGCGCGAGTACTGGCAGGCGTGGATCGTGGGGCTGATCTTCATCGGCTTCCTGGTGGCGAACTGGTGGATCCCCCGGTTCTTCTGCCGGGCCATCTGCCCGCTGGGGGCTCTTCTGGGCGTCTTCAGCCGGTTCGCGTTGTGGCGGATCGACCGCGACCCGGTGCGCTGCACCGACTGCGACCTGTGCCTGAAGAGCTGCGAGGGCGCCTC
>JAKAUH010001149.1 GCA_021818605.1 Planctomycetota bacterium | reverse complement strand
GAACTGCCCCTCGATCTCGTAAATCTCGTAGAAGGCGACGATCCCCGGATGGCCCTGCCCGCCGGGCATCAGGAGATCCCGCAGGACCTCGATCTCGCGGCGGAAATAGTCGCTGGCCTTGTCGCCGATGGTGCAATTGGCGCTCATCATCTTGATGGCGACCGGACGGTTCTGCGAGAGCTGGCGCGCCAGGTAGACGTCGCCCATGCCGCCTTCGCCGATCCACTTCTCGATCAGATAGTCGGGGTGCGTCCGGGGGAATCTGAGCCGTCGTTTGCGACAATCGATGCAGAGCCACCCCCCCGGGCCGATCCGGTCCGCGGCGGCCAGTTCGGGGGCCCCCAGATCGTTCGCGTCCTCGATCCCCACCCTCCGGCCGCAGCCGGCACACATCGCCTTCACGTCCTCGTTGCTCGAGGTCTCGAGGAAGTGGACCACGAACGAGCTGTCGCCCGCCGTGATCACATCCCCCTCGCGGAGCAAGGCACGCTCGACCCGATGTCCGTTCACTTTTGTGCCGTTGGTGCTCCCCAGGTCCATCAGGTGGCACAGCGGAGGATGGTTCTCGATCCGGAAATGTTCCCGAGAGAGCATCATGTCGCCAGTCATCGGGAACTGAACGCGCGACGAGCGACCGACCATGAAGGTCTGCCGCCGGTCGATCAGGTACTCCTGACCGGAATGCGGACCGGACGTGACCCTGATCATCAACGCCATTCGGATTCTCCCCGAAACTCGAGTGGACATCTCCGTTCTACTCGGTTTCCCTCCAGGAATAAACCCGCGACGTCGGATTTCGGATCAGTCGAAATCAGGGTCGCCTGCTCTTCCAGCCTGCACGCGGCCGGTGCGCCTTCCTACGCTCCAGGGGCGACCGAATGTTCGTCCGCACTTCGGCCTGGACCCGATGCCAGGTGCCGCAACGACCGCAAGTCCGTCTTCCCCGTCGCCGTGATCGGAATCTCGTCCACCCGGATGAAATCACGTACCGAGGGAATCCAGAGCCGCGGTAACCGACTGTCGCTCAGTCTCCGATGAACCTCCGCTGGCGAAAGGCCAAGGTCCGTGTAGATCACGCACAGCTTCTCGCCATGCTTGGCGTCTGGAATCCCAGTAACGGCGACATGCTGCTCGTCCACACCGGTGATCTCCATCAAGACGGACTCGACCATGACGTGAGGGACCATCTCACCGGCGATCTTGGAGAAGCGGCTGAGTCGATCGGTGATCTGGAGGAAGCCGTCGGGGTCGACCACGCCGATGTCGCCGGTGATGTACCAGCCGTCGCGCAGCACCCGGGCGGTCGCCTCGGGCTTGCCGAGGTAGCCAACCATAACCTGAGGTCCCTTGACCGCGACGATCCCCTCGCTGTGGGGAGGCAGGTCCTCGCCGCTATCGGGATCGATGGTCTTGATCGACGTCCCGGGCAGGGGGAGGCCAACCGTCCCCAGGCGGTTGCCGGGGACCTCGCGACCGTCGCGGAGCCGGACCGGCCTTGGCACGTTGACCGCGACCACCGGCGAGAGTTCGGTGCACCCGTAACCCTCGAGCGGGTCGATACCCAGCGTCTGTCGGATCTCGCGGGCGAACTCGGGCTTGAGCTTCTCGGCGCCCAGGATCAGGTGGGTGAGCCTGGCGAACTGCTTCGGCTGGCAGCTCTTGAGATAGAACCGCATGAACGACGGGGTGCCGATCAGCAGGGTCACGCCGTGCTCCTCGCAGAGCTTGCCGACGGTGCGGGCGTCAAGCGGGTTGAAGTGATAGACGATCTTCTTGCCGAGTGCCAGCGCCGTCCAGATCGTCACGGTGAATCCGAAGGCGTGGAAGAAGGGCAGGATGCCCAGGACGACCTCCTCGGGCTTCAACTCGACCTGCTGCTCGATCTGGTGCGCATTCGAGAGGATGTTGCGGTGCGACAGGACGACGCCCTTCGGCTCGCCGGTCGAGCCCGAGGTGAAAATCACGGTGGCCTCGGCATCGAGCGAATCGTTCCGCAGTCCCGGCAGGAAGCTCCCGAGTGCCCCGGCCGGCACCAGCCGCGAGACCGCGGCCGCCCAGAGCTTATCGGCAAGCGTTACCCGTTTGGGTATGTCCTCGAGGAGGATCAGCTCTCCTCGGGGCCGGATCTGAAACCGTTCGAGGGCCCTGGCCGAGGTGATCACGTGGGTGATGCCGCACTGTTCGATCGAGGAATTCACCGTGTCCTGGCTGGCGGTGTAATTCAGGTTGACCGGGACCTTGCCCCAGAGCGAAACCGCCAGGTTCGCGACGGCGGCCGGTACGACGGGCGGCACCATCAGCCCGACGCGCCGCTCGGGACTCCAGGTGCGCGACAGGGCCCGCCCGAGGACCAGCGCGCGGAGGAAGGTCTGCCCATAGGTCAGAGAGGCCCCGGTGCTGTCGCAAATCGCGGTGCGCGAGGCATTCGCCCGCGCCGCATGCACCAGGGCCGAGGGAAGCGACCGCCACTCGCGCGGCAGCGGTGACAGGTCACGCCAGGGCGGGATCGCGGCACCTGCGCTGCCTCCGGTGGACCCACTGGCCCCGACGGTATTCATCTCGACCTCCCGAACGCCGCCTGTGACGGAACGACCAGGGCTGGAGAAAGGATGGATGCCTCAAAAGAGGGTAATTTACGACGGGCCGGACGGCGACACAACAGCACATTCTCGACCGCTGCCAGGTCGACTTCGCAGGGAATGGTCGGGCCGGCCTTGAGGTCATCGGAGAAATGGGCCGGCCCCCGGGAGAGACGTCTTTGTCTCGCCCCGAGGGCCGGAGTTTGCACGCGATGCCGCGGGGGTTGTTCAAGGTTTCTTGCGGTTGCGTCCGGAGATCGCCGAGGAAATCCAGCCGCTGTCGGCCGTCCAGTCGAGCGCGGCGAGTGTTTCGTCCTCCTGGGCGAGAACCCGGTCCACGGCGTCGGTGACGAGCCGCACTGAGGTCGGTTTCGCCCCGGTCGTCGCCATGGTCACCAGGGTTCGTGACGTGCTCCAGGCCTCGGTCCACGGCTTCACGGACAACCGGGCGGATGACTTGCCAGCGTTCGTCGCGGTGCCCGAGGCAATGGCGACCGGCGGGTTCACACCGTTCAGCGCGGCAATCGGCCCGGCAGCCGCGGAACCAATTGCCGTCGTGGACAGGGACGGTGCGATCGTCGTGGCTGTCATCACGCCCGATGCCGCCTGGCTACCGGCCCCGGATCCGCCTGAGCCGGACGATGGTCCACTCTTCGAGCGGTATCCGGCCAGGTAAGGAACCAGAAGGTCCGCCGATGGAGAACCCAGCCCCGTACCCTGGTTGAAGCCGGAGGCACCGATCCGGTGGAAATCGTTGCCCGGCGCCTGGTAGAGTGCCGGCAGGAGCCGCGACGAGGCCAGAGGCTGTGCGCCGGAGGCTGTTCGCATGCCGTCGGCGATGGCGACGATCGCCGCCCAGACCGGCGTCCCCACGCTGGTGCCGCCCATGTCGGCCCAGACGCCGCCCCGGGCCGAGGCGTCGTACACCGCAACGCCCGTGCTGGGATTCGCGTCGAACGCGACGTCTGGGGCCTGCCGCGTCGATCCGTCCACGCCCGCCGCGGCCTGGTAGCCGGGGATCGACTCATAGGCGCTGGGACCCGAGTCGGTCCCGCTCCACGCCGTCTCTCCGGCATAACCGCCGGAGGGACCAGCCAGCGACAACGTGGTGCCGCCGACCGACAGGACGTTCGGCGAGGTCGCCGGATAGCTCGGGGCGCCGCCCGAGTCGCCGGCCGCCGCGATGAAGGCCACGTTCGAGTGGCCCGAGGGCGTGGTGAAGGTTGCGTCGCTGGCGGTCTCGGTCGGCAATTCGCTGGCCGTCCAGCTCATCGACACGACCGAGACGCCCGGCAGACTGGCGGCCGTGGTCACCGAGCTGAGCAGGTCGCCGACCGAGGCGCTGCTGGCCTCAACCACGACGATCCTTGCGCCCGGAGCGATGGCGTGCGCCCACTCCACATCCAGCGCCTCCTCCTGGTTCCACGTCGCCACGAGCGAGCCTGAGGCCGCTGGAAGCGGCGTGGTCGCCCCCGACTGGTCGAGAACCTGGAGACTCGGCGGGGCCGGCAGTCCATACTGGGCGTCGAACTGCTGGATGGCCGTTGCGAGGTACGGATCGTCGTAGGCGACGACGATCGCGATCGTCGCGCCGGCTCCGCTCCAGCCCGCCGGCAGTGTTCCATTCTGGATCGACGGCAGGCCGTAGGCCGCGCGGATTTGATCTGGTGTGAAGCCCGGGGATGCCGGGGCGACCGGGACGGGCACCGGCATCGGTGCAGGTTGACTCGACACCGGACTGCCCGACGTGCCGTCCGGCAGCGGACTGTTCGGGTTGCCCGCGCTGGAAGAGGCGCCGCCGACCGGGCCGTTGACGCCCGTCTCCGAAAGTGCGGCGACGGTAACAGTGCCCGCGCCAACGTAGAGTCCGCCGCCGGTCGCACTGCCGCCCTTGCCGCCGGAACCGCCCTTGCCGGCATTGCCGCCCTTACCAGCGTCGCCGCCGTCGCCGGCCGAGCCGGCCGCACCGCCCAGGCCGCCACTGCCGCCGATGCCACTCAATCCCGAGGCGCCGCCGAAGTAGGTTCTGTACGGCGGCGGCAGACCCGTGGCATCTCCGCCGTTGCCGCCGGAGCCACCGTTAGCCCCATTTCCGCCATCGCCTCCATCGCCAGCATCGCCGCCGGCACCGCCATTGCCGCCCTTGCCTCCATTCCCACCGATCTCGCCGATGCCTCCAGCGCCGCCGATCACGGAGTTATTACTGATGGTCAGGACGTTTCCCTTGGTAATGGTCAGAGTACCGGCCGATACGGAGATTCCGCCCCCATAGGCATTGCCACCGGCGCCGCCGTTGCCGCCGTCACCGCCGTCGCCTCCATCACCTCCCGCGCCCCCCTGACCGCCATTGCCGCCGGAGCCGCCACCACCGCCGGTGCCGCCCCAGCCGCCGAAACCACCGCTACCGCCCAGCAGCGAGCCGTTGGCACCATCACCGGCATCGCCCCCGTCACCACCATCATCGCCCTTGCCGCCTGCACCGCCGCCGCCTCCATCGCCGCCATCACCGCCATCCTCACCGTTACCACCCTGGCCACCGGATCCGCCCTTGCCCGCGTTGGCATTATTGCCGGAGACGGTGACATTGATGCTGACCGTGACGGTTCCGGCCAGGATGGAGATGCCTCCACCATAGGCCAGTCCACCTGCTCCACCGTCGGCACCAGCGCCTCCCTTACCGCCGCCACCGCCCTTGCCGCCCTTGCCACCCTTGCCACCATCGCCACCCCATCCCCCGACGCCGCCGCCACCACCGCCGCCGCCTGCGCCACCGATGGTCCCACCACCGCCATCGCCACCATCACCGCCTTTACCTGCGTGGTTGCCGTCGCCCCCGTCGCCGCCGTCGCCGCCCTTGCCTGCCTGACCAGGCTTCCCGCCATCACCGCCACCCCCGCCCTTGCCGCCGTCACCGCCCTGAGCCAGGTTGTTGGAGACCGTGGTGGCAAGATCGCTGAACGTCAACGTACCGCCGCTGACGAGGATCCCACCTCCATTACCGGTTCCTCCCTTGCCGCCGGCGCCGCCCTTGCCACCTGCGCCGCCGCCGCCCGCATTCCCGCCATTGCCGGCATCACCGCCCTTACCGCCCCATCCACCGGAGCCGCCGCCGCCGCCGCCACCGCCGCCGGATGAGGGGGATCCGGCCGAACCTTTGCCGGCATCACCACCGATTCCGCCACCACCGCCCTTGCCGCCGTCGCCACCATCGGCCCCATCGCCGCCATCCATGCCAGGCGCGCCGTCCTCACCATCACCGCCCTTGCCGCCCAGGGCCGTGTTGCTCTGAATCGTGCCCGCGCTGATCGTGACCTTGCCCTTGGCGAGATAGAGACCGCCGCCAGAGCCGTTCCCTCCGTTCCCACCCGCACCGCCGGCGCCCCCCTTGCCGCCCTTGCCGCCCCCGCCGCCGGCGCCCCCCTTGCCGCCTGCGCCGCCGCTGCCGCCTGCGCCGCCGCCGGAGCCTGGCGCACCGGGCGCGTTACCGTCCGCGCCGGTTCCACCATTACCCCCGAGCCCACCGGTGCCGCCCCCGCCGCCGGTGCCGCCAGCCCCCGCTCCGCCGCCCGGTCCGGGCAGGCCGCCGTCGCCGCCGTCACCGCCCTGGGCCGTATTGGATGAGAGGGTTGTCGAGGTCATGGTTAGCGTGCCGTTGGCGACATAAATGCCGCCACCGCTGCCGTTACCCCCCGCGCCGCCCTTACCGCCGCCGCCGCCGGTACCGCCCTTGCCGCCCTTGCTCCCCTTGCCGCCACCCGAGCCCTTGCCACCCGTCGCGCCAGAGCCGGACGTGGTGGCGGACGTCGTGGAAAAGGTTGTCGATGTGCCACCTCCGCCCCCGCCGACACCGGGCGCTCCCCCCGCGCCTCCGCGGAGACCGGAACTTCCCGTCACTCCCGCTCCGCCGGGATTGCCGCCGACCCCGTTGGCGCCGTTCTTGCCGGCCTTGCCGCCGCCGCCGGCGCTGCCGTTGGCACCCGCCACCCCCGCACCGCCGCCTGTGCCGCCCTTGCCACCCTTACCGCCCTCCGCAACGTTCCTGGAGATCGTCGAATCGGTGATCTTCAGGGTCCCGGACGCCAGGTAAATTCCACCGCCATCGGCGTTGGCGCCCTTGCCACCCGTTCCACCCTTCAGCCCGAAGAACTTGGCCGGCTTGCCCGCTGCGCCATCGAGCCCGACAGCGGCGTTGTTCAGGACGGAGGCGTGGCTCAGCGACACGCTCCCACCGTCGATCAGCAATCCGCCGCCCAGCGCGGCGGTCCCGCCCACCAAACCACCGTCCGACGCCTTGCCGTTCTCGATCGCGAGGTTCTTGAAGACCACCTTCACCGAGTTCGCGACCTGGAAGACCCGGCTCGTCCCGCCGCCGGTGATCACGACGGGATTGGCGCTTGTTCCCTGGCCCACGATGTCGAGCGTCTTCTTCGCTACGCCTGAGTTCAGGCTCTGGAGCGTGAGATTGTTGACCGCGTAGGTGCCCGGAGGCACGTCGATCGTGTCGCTCGTGTTCGCGTCCTGCTCGGCGGTGGTGATCGCCTGGATCAGGTTGAAGCCGCCGGCCGTTGTCGCCGTCCAGGAGGACGGGGGGACCATGGCGGGCGAGGCCACGATGACGCCGGGCGTCGCCAGCGTCGCCTCGAGCGAGGCGTTGAGCTTCTGCCCCTGCTGGCGGGCAGCGGTCAGCTCGTCCATCACGTTGACACTGCCGTCTCCGTTGACGTCGCTGTTGAGAGGAATGAAGCCCGACGGCGCCGCCTTGCCAATCAGGCTCCTGATGGCGGAAAGGTCCGCCTGGTTCACCGTCCCGTTGCCCGTCACGTCGCCGAGCAGGCGATAGAAGTTCAGCGCCGTCGTCGTCCCGCCGGGCCCGGGCGTTGTGACATCGAGCGTGTAATAGCCGTTGGCCGCCGGAGAGTTCGCCAGGCCCCCGAGCCCTGCGACGCCGAAGTCGATCGTGATGGAGCCGCCCGCCACGGTCATCATGCTCGACGTGAGTTTCACGGCAGTCGCGGTGCCATTGTCGTTGAGGTTGTTCCGGTTGAGGGTGATGTCCGACCCGTTCACCATGTCCTGGAGCGCCGCCGTGTCCGCCTCGTTGAAGTTGATCGTGACGTAGCGGATATAGGACCGCTCGACCGCGCCGTCCTCGACCGTCAGGCCCGAGACACCGAGCGCCGACGGCTGGGTGAACGTCTTGTTATCCAGGCTGGCGACCGGCGCCGTCGCTGCCGACCCTTGCTGCCCTCCCGCGTCGAGGGCGATGGCGTAGAACTTGTAGCTGTTGCTCACATTGTAATCCGCCGAGCTGAGGAACGTCGCCGCGGCGGTGGAGTTTCCCGACGAGTCGGCGGGACCCGCGGGAATCGCCGGCCCGACCTGAGTGAAGCCGCCGGCGCCGGTCTCGGCAAAAACCTCGAAGTAGGTCAGCACGCTACCGCCGGGGTCGCTCCCCGTCATGGTGATGGTGAATCGACCGTAGGCATCGGCGCTGACCGAGCTGATCGACGCAGTCGGCGGAGTGAGGTCGGGGAGATAGGTTTGCGCCTCGATGAACGGCTGGAGCTTCTGAGTGTTCCCGGCGACGTCGGTCGCCGTGCTGTAGAAGCTGTAGGTGGTATTGCTCTGGCCGACGAAGGTCAAGGTCGCCGAGGAGGTTCCGCCCGTGGTCGAGCTCGGCGGAATCGGCGAGTTCCACTTGACCCACGGGCCGGAGATGCCTTTCGTCGAGTAATAGAGCGTGAAATCGGCGATCCCCGAAGGCGTGCCGCCGTTCGCGGCCTTCGGGTCGGTGCCGGTGACCGTGACGGGGAAGCTCAGGCTCGTGCCGGTCTTCGCCAGGGGGCTCACGCTGCTTGTGGGCGGAGTTGTATCCATCAACCAGTTGGTCGACTGCGTGCCGCGGCCGAAGTTCCCGGAGGGGTCACTCAGGTCCGCGGCGTTGATGGTGAGGACATAATTGCCGTCGGAACTCGTGTAGGCGGCCAGGCCATTCACCTGGTAGGTGGTCCCGGACACCAATGACAGCGACAACCCGCTGGACAGGGCGACCGCGGTGCCGTTGTCGGTCAGGCTCAGCGCGGCCGACGAGAAGCTCGTGGTGTCCACGGCCTCGCTGAATTTCACCTGTACCGAGCTCACCGCCGCGTTGCGCGGGTTCGGTGTGATGGTCTGGATCGAGCTGATCGCGAGCGGGGAAACGATCTGGATCGTCGCCTGGGCCGCCTTCGGCGTCGCCTGGATGTTGCCCGCCGCGTCGGTCGCGATACTGTAGAAGGAATACGAGTGCCCCAACTGGCCGGTGAACGTGAACTGTCCCGAGAACGAGGCGGTCGGCGACGTCGGAGTGAGCGTTGTCAAAAGCGTGTACGCGCTGCTGCCGTCCTCGGCCTCGTAAACATCGACCCTGTCGATTCCCGACGCCGCGCTGCCACCGGAGCCAGTCGGATCCGACCCGCTGATCTTCAGGGTGACGCCGGTCGAGGTGGAAGTCGGAGGCAGGGGCTCGACGGTGCTGGTGGGCGGGGTCGTGTCCATCAACCAGTTTGTCGACAGCTTACCGCTACCGGGGTTCTCGGAGGCGTTCTTGAGATTGGCGGCGTTGATGGTGAGAACGTAGCTTCCCTCGGCCGTTGTGTACGTGCCGAGGCCGTCGATCTCGTAGGTCGTGCCGGAAACCAGCTTGATCGACAATCCGGAGCCAAGCGTCACGGCCGTCCCATTATCGGTCAGGCTCAGAGCCGAGGCCGAGAAGCTACTCGTGTCGATCGTTGAGCTGAAGGTCACCTGGACCGACGATACCTGGACATTCCGCGGGTTGGGTGTGACCGCGGCGATGGAAGTCACGCTCAGCGCCGGCAGAACCTGGATGGTCGCGTCGGCCTTGGTATGCATCGGCTCAACGTTGCCGACGTTGTCGGTCGCCTGGCTGATGAACGAATACGTATGAGCGCCCGGCCCTGCGTCATAGGTCCCCGAGGTCTGGGTCGTATCCTGCATCCAGATCTTGTAAGGCCCGCCGTCGGTCGAGACGTAGATGGTGTAGGAGGCGATACCCGAGCCGCCCTTGTCGTCGGAGCCGGACCAGGACACCGGGATCTGGGTATTCGTCGTGGTCGCCGACAGGGGCGCCACGCTGCTCGTGGGCGCGACCGAGTCGATGGTGATCAGGTCCTGCCTGGTCGGGTCGACACCCTGGGTGGGATCCTCGTCGTTCTTTTGATCGGTGCTGATGGTCGTCTGGTTGTCGAACGAGATCACGGCGACGTTGCGGATCTGCGTTCCAGTCGCCAGGCCCGAATCGGGCGAGACCGAGAACGACATGTAGCCCTGGCCGCGGCCGGTGCCGTTCTCCGGCGGCAGGAAGCCGGTCAGCACGTCGGGCGGGAGCTGGGTGGTAGGATCGAGCGAGTAGAACTTCGCGTAGACCTGATCCGTGGCGAAGTTGATGCCGGCGGAGACGACAACGTCGAAAGTCTCGCCGTTGTAGGTCATCGGAACAGTGGTCTGATAGGTCTGGCTGCCGGCTGGAATTGACAGATTGAAGTCGCCCCAACCGATGCCGGTCAACTGGAACGTGGCGGGGTTGAGGCTGGGATCGAGCTGGTCGGTGATCGTGACCTGCTGGGCCGGCGCGGTGGCCGTCGACGCGTTCTCGAAGTCGACGCGATAGGGGAGGACCGTCAGGCTGGAGTCGGAAACGAAGTTCGCGGAGCCGTAGCCCTCGGGTCCATACGAGGCGTTGGGGTCGACCGAGGTGGGCGAAGGGGTTGGGGTCGGAGGCGGCGGCGGCTTGGGCGTGTCGGGGCCATACTGGTTGGCGCCGGCGGATCCGGCCGAGCCGTTGGACCCGTCCGAGCCGTCGTTGCCACTGTTCCCGCTGTTGCCGCCATCGCCAGAATTGCCAGCCGACCCGGCGACCCCCGCGCTGCTCCCCTTGCCGCCGGCTCCCGCCGTCTGGGTATTGCCGCTCTGGACGATGCCGGTGTAGCCGGTGCTGCTCGGCGAGGAGGTCCCGTTCGAACCAGGCTGTCCGTTGCTGGCCGTACTGCCGGGGCTGGAAGTTCCACCCGCCGACCCGGCCTGACCGCCGGATGGAGTCCCCGGAGTGTTGGGTTGACGGCCGTTCGAACCGCCGGAAGTCCCTCCGCTCGACGAGACGGGGAGCGGGACCGGGAAGTTGAAGCTCGGCGCCGGCGGCAGGACCGCGGCCCCCTCCGCCGCGGAAGGCAACTGACCGTATTGCTGAAGCTGAGGACCGAACACACCGAGCGACGCGAGCGACGACTGAGATGACAAGGCGGCCTGCTGGATCGCGGCCGGTGTCGTCGTGTAGGACTGGTAGCCCGACGGCAGTACCAGCCCGTAGCCGGGTGCCAGGGCCGGTGGCACCTGCAACCCCGGGGATTGCCCACTATCGCCCGATGGATCGATCAGGTCGAGTGGGCTGTTGCCCGCGTAGATGCGCAGATTCGTATCGCCGCCGGCCAGGCCGGTCGGATCGTTCATGAGAAACTGACCCGTGGTCGGGTCGTAGGTCCGGGCACCCATCGTGTACAGCCCGCCAGCACCCGACGTCACGCCGGACCGGCCCACGAACGTGAACGGGTTCGAGGCACTGCCGCTGCTCGACAGCAGTCCGCCGAAGGGGAGGTAGCTGTAGCTCGCGAGGACCGTGCTCGTGCCTGCGGTGGATCCGACGGTGGTCAGGCCGGCCGTCGACCCCAGGGCGTCGAACTCGTAGTAGTTGGTCGAGGTCGGTGTCGACTGGCTCACCAGCCCCAGGCCGTAGGCATACCCAGCCTGGAGAACGCCGGAACTGTTGAGCTGCGCCACCAGGCTTCCCGTCCCGGTCGGGTCGACCACGTCCTGGGTCGTCTGGCCGTTGTGGGTCGTGGCAATCACGTTGCCCAGAGCGTCGTACTGGTAGCTCCAGGTGTCCGTCGGCGACTGGACCCCGACAAGCTGATTGAGCGAGTTGTACGTGTAGGTGGTCGATCCCGAGCCGTTCGACGCGGATACCAGGTCGCCGTTGGCGTTGTAGGTATAGCTGGTGGTCCCGCCGGGAGCGGTGACGGAGCTGTACTCGTTGTCGCTGTTGCTA
>JAKAUH010001112.1 GCA_021818605.1 Planctomycetota bacterium | reverse complement strand
CTCTCCGCCCGCCACTATGCCAACTGGGATACGATCGAGCGCTACCGGCCCGATGCGGCGGGCGGCACGGTCACTCTGGAGCAGGTCAAGGGCAGCGCCATCGTTTTCTATACGCCGCCGGTGGTCGTCACTCCCGGCCGGTTGCCGAACGATATCGACCGGCTACGCGACAGGCTGCGGGGATTCTCCCTGGAGGAAATCCGCCGCGAGGAACGGCCCCGCCTGGAATCGGCGAATCGGGAGGTCGAGGCCCTGCATGAGTACCATCGCCGCACGGGCCTGAACGGCTTCGACGTACCTCCCGAGGAAGTCGCCCGCCGCCAGGACGAATGGCGACGAATCTTCGAAAGGATGTCTGGGCGCGAGCGTGCCCAGCCCGATCCCACCGCCCTGATTTTGATCGACGAGGCCGACCGCCTGAAGATGACCGGGCTGGAGCAGATGCGCGCCATCTTCGACCAAGGCGGCATCGGGATGGTGCTGATCGGCATGCCGGGCCTGGAGAAGCGGCTCGCCCGCTATCCGCAGCTCTATTCGCGGATCGGGTTCGTCCACGAGTTCAAGCCGCTGTCGCGCGAGGAAGTGCGGCAACTGCTCCAGGACCGCTGGTGGCCGGCCCATGCGCCCCTGCCCGAGGGCGGCATCGCCGACGAGGCGAGCATCGCGGCGAGCATCCGCATCACGGGCGGGAATTTCCGGCTGCTCCACCGCCCGCTGACGCAGATCGGCCGCGTGCTGGAGATCAACAAGCTGGAGAAGGTCACCCTTCCGGTGGTGGAAGCGTCACGTGAAAGTCTGGTGATAAGGACCGCGTGACGGGGTGTCACCCAATCAACTGACCCGATGGTTTACAACACACAGAAAATGTGACAGATTGAGTGACAGGATTCGGGGCCGGGACACCCCGAAGGCCGTTTGTCACTTAATCGCTCGTTTAAGTGACAATCATAATCGTCGTATGCGTTGATCAATGGGGAGGGCGGGATGCTGGTCGGGTACGTGCGGGTGAGCAAGGCCGACGGCAGCCAGGTGACCAACCTCCAGCGTGACGCCCTCGCCTCGGCCGGCGTCGATCCCGGCCACATCTACGAGGACACCACCTCCGGCAAGCGGGATGACCGCCCCGGGCTGGCCGCGTGCCTCAAGGCGTTGCGGCCGGGCGATACACTGATGGTCTGGAAGCTCGACCGCCTCGGCCGCGACCTACGACACATGGTCAACACGATTCACGACCTGACGACGCGGGGCGTTGGTTTCAAGGTGCTCACCGGTCACGGCGCTGCGATCGACACCACCACCGCCAGCGGCAAGCTGGTCTTCGGCATCTTCGCCGCCTTGGCGGAGTTCGAGCGGGAACTGATCGTCGAGCGGACCAAGGCCGGCATGGCCGCCGCCCGTGCCCGGGGCCGCCACGGCGGCCGACCCTACACCATGACCGCCGCCAAGCTCCGACTGGCGATGGCGGCGATGGCCAGCCGCGACACCAAGGTGGGCGTGCTCTGCTCGGAGTTGGGCATCACCCGTCAGACGCTCTACCGCCATGTTGATCCGGAGGGCAATCTGCGACCGGACGGGCAGAAGCTCCTGGACAGTCAGAGGTTGACAACGAAGGTCGGATGAAAGGATCGGCCCGTGACGAAGCACGAAGGGCGAACAGTCAGGCACCGATCGGCGGGATCAGCACCAACCAGATCGCTATTGCGGACCAACTGGGCGTCGTACCCGGTGACATGGAGCCGGCCTATCCTCTCTCCCGGTCCACGACGTACCACGCGGCGGGACCGCTAGGGGCGAACGTCAGGCCAACTCTCCGAATTTTACGGCGTTATTCAGGCCGTTGCCCGCTACCGGCACATAGATCAAAAAGCGTTCACCCCGAAGTCCCATGGGGGCCAGGCCGAGAGCGCCGATCTCCAACAACGAGCGGAAAGGATTACCTTCTGGGTCGGAACGAGCGACTGCCCAGAGTAGCCCGTCGGTCAAAGCCTCTTCCAATTCGCAGAGCAGAAGCCAGGGGACTGGTGGAGGGGCTTCGGAAAAGCGAGCGATGCGGGGTTCGGAATGGACGGACGGTTTCCCGGCGAACGGCCAGAGCGGTGGAATGAGACGGCCACGACGCACGGGATCGGTGCTTGCCTCGTCGTTCAGGCGACGCCGAAGGGACCGAACTGCCTCGCGGTAGGGGATCCAGTCAAGCCCCCAAGCGGTCTCCGGATCGGCCCCCTGGCCAAACGAAGCCCCCAGGGCGGCATCGGCCATGACAAATGTAATCCCAGTCACCGTTGGTAGATTGCTCACCCCCGCAGCCGTGAGTCGATCAAAGTGGGACTGAATTAGAGCATTCACCTCAACCGGAGTCGCTGTGGCCGGCGTGCGGACCTCTAATGCTTCGGAGGCCCGATCGGCTAGAGCAATTAGCGCTTGGATCTCCGAAGTGGCAGGTCCATAACGGCCATCGGTAATCGACTCGTTCATGATGATGGACGACATCAAAGGGAACCCAGGATCTTGAAGCCATTGGCGATCTTCTGAACGAGCACAACCCTGCCATGCAGGTTGATTATTCCGACGCCCGAATTGAGGGAACCGAACACGTCCTGCCCGGCGAAGCGACCAAGCTTGAAGACCTGAAAGCCTTTCTCGGCACAGACCTCGGCTACATTGCCGAAAACGTTATTGTAGGTTTTCGGATCGGATCCGATCCGACGCAAAGCTTCCTCGAACAAGCGTTTGTCGCCGCCGGTAAGTTTCGTCAAGGCGCTGGGGTTGACAGCAACGAATTCCCCGACAACGGCGATGGCCGCCGCGGCGTCAGCCGCAGCAGCAACGTAGAGGCATCCTTCAGAAACGTAGGAGACCCCGATCGTTTGCGGGGCCAACTCGTTGACGGCGACGGAGGGAAACGCAGACCAGTCGATACTGATGCCCAGTTGTCCCTCCAAGCGAGCGCGGTCCGCGGGGGTGAACTGAGAGATCGAAGAGTACTGGGTGCCGAGGATTTGGTTCATCTGCTGAATGAGCTGGGTCTCCTGATTCTGGAGCGGTTGCCATTTGTCGGCGCTGCTACCCCAGTTCCAGGGAAGCCACGACCAGTCGATGAGACCTGTAGGGTCCGTACGGTTTATTGGGTCATTATGAACATAGCGATACAGGTTTGCGTCACCTGCCGCGAACCCCAACGGGTCGGCCCCGCCCAGCGTCCCGAACCCGAGCGACGAACCATCCCAGCCCCGAACCCGCAGCATCGCATCGTCCCGCCCCATCGTCCGTGTGCTGGCCATGACCGTTGCTCCTCGCAGGCTCACACCGAAACCGTGTAGACTACGTTCTTGAGCGGGATGTCTAGCGGCTGCGCTCGCAACGCTGGCCGAGGCATTCGGTATCGCGTGTCGAGCCAGTCCGCCAGGCTCTGCGGCGACCCCAGTTCGCCTGGCTCGAACAGCCGCTCGCTCCGCAAGACCGCCGCCTCCGTCGCCTCAAGATACAGCTTCCGGTTCGTCGGGAACAGGTGCCGGGCCAGCAGGTAATCTCCCTCCGCCTCCGCCAGCCGGTCCGTGTCCCGCATGTGCCGGCCACGGAAGCCCAGGAAGATGCCCAGCATCTCGCGAGGATTCACCGCCCGCAGGTCTGAGCCACTGCTGATCGCCTTCGGCGGCAACTCGTAATGCTCGATCAGATAGTCATCCGGGTCCGACTTGAATCCGCCGTAGCCCGCCTGCGTCGCCTCGATGTTGTGCGTCACCTCGCCGTCGTCGTATCGGCAGATGTAGTGCGACCGCACGCACGCCAGCGACACCGGCCAGCCCAGACGCCAGCCGAGGGCGACATGCAACGCCGCCATATTCCCACAGGTGCCCTGTCGCGTGTCGATCACCCCGTTGAGGAACAGGTCCGACGGGTCCGTGTAGCGGACCGCCGCGGCGTACCGCTGGTCCTCGTTATAGGAGATGCCCGCTTCGTGCTCCAGTTAGCCGCAGAGCACGCCGAGCCGGAAGAAGTTCACGTCATTCTCCCAGTCCTGCGGCGTCTGCCGAAACACCCGCTCGGCCGACGGCAGCCGGCGACGCACGTCGTCGGCCCACTGGTCGGTCAGCTTCTGATAGCGGGCGAGGTCAAGGTCGGCCAGGCTGGGGATGCTCTTGGCCACCAGCAGGTTCATCACCAGCGGATCGACCCGGGCCAACTCCGCACCGGAGCACGCGAGAAGCTGGCGGTAGTCGGTCACGGTCGCTCCTCGCATGCAGATCAAGGTCGGGAGGTCGGTCACAAATGTCTCAACATCGTCTCCGGCCCGCCCAGCACTTGCAAGCGCGTAATGCCGTCCGCCCAAAAGTGAACGCGATCGATCGATCGCCGGCGTGATTGCATGCGGTCACTGTGAGGCAGACGTGACTTCCAGAAAAACGGGGTGACAAATATCCGGTCAAAAAGAGTGACATTTACCGACACTCCTCGCCCAACACCACCAGTGCACAGACGGCCAATCAGCAGCATATCCCGGGAAATCCGTGCCCAGACCCGGGCCGCAGGGCCTCTTGTCTGGCCGTTGGTTGAACGCCGGTAGTTGAGACGAAAAAACCGCAGATAACCATTTTGTGTACAAAAGTTTACGCCAATACCGTGGTGAAGGGGGCTCAGAAGGCGATTGCCGATGAGGTCATCCGTGGCAAAGCTGACGACATTCTGGCGCTGAAGGGCAATCAGGAGACGATGCACGAGGCGGTCATCGCCCTGTTTGATAAGCATCTCGACGAGGGCGGCACGGCGAGCAAGCTGGTGACGGAGGAGAAAGGTCACGGCCGCGTGGAGCAGGGGACCTACCTCCAGTTGCCGGACCCCGAGGATCTGCCGGGGAATTCGCAGTGGAAGGGGTTGAACCCGCTCTCGGCATCCTGGCCGTCTTCGGCCTCAGCGGGCTGTACCACGAAGACCTGTTCCTGCCCGCCGTCCCGGAGATGCTCGGCTTCCAGCTCGCGTTCTTCTCGCTGCATGGCCTGGGGGCCGGGCCGGTGCCGGGCTGGGGCACCTCTCCCGGGCGAGGGTCGATCGTCGCATCCCGCGCGCCCTGGCGGTCGGGGCCACGATCGCGGTCGTCCTGGCCACCGCGCCGCTGTTCCTCCGCGGCCTCGACCGGGTCGGGAATCTCCACCGAGCGATTGGCGCCCGGGTGCTCGGCGCATCGTTCGGAATCAGCCGTCGCGCTCGTCTCGTCCTCGACGTCCCTGCCAGGCGGGGCGATGGGGCACGATCGCCGGAAACCACCCATGCAGCCGGACACGAAAGCCGAACTTGCTCGGATCGGGCGAATCTGGTATTGGCTTGCGCTCCGGATGACTCCCGAGGGAACGGGCCGTCGCATCGCGACGATCCCCAAGTAGTGGGAGCAGCAATCCATGTTGACGACGAGGGAAGGCGTCGGGCGATCGACGTCGATCGCGGCGAGCCTTCTGGCGCTGGGCGCTTGCCTTGCGGTGTCGGGTTGCACGGGGGCGACCGGCTTCCGTTCGATCTGGCCCGAGCGCCCGTCGCTCCTGGGATTGCGCGATCGCCACCCGGCGCGCACTCCCGACCCGGCCGACGACTATTACGCCCGCTACATGCATCTGGCCCGGCGGAAGGCCGGCAATCCGGCCGCGGAGAGCGATCAGGCCGGGCCGCCTGCGCCTCCGGATGAGATGCTGGCCGCGGGCGATCGGCGCCGCTCATCGGGTTCGCCGTCGCGGACGAAGGGCTCGAGGGCCTCGGCCGAGGGCCCCGAGTCCGATGACGAGATCCAGGTAACACTGGGAATGCCCGAGCCGCTGCCGAGCCCGGCCCCGCTGCTGGCTCCCGACACACGGCTGGCGTCGACCCGCTCGTTCGCCGAGCCGGCCGCGTCGGACCCTGCCGCCGACTCCGGTCCGCCCATGCCGCCGCCGGCGCCCCGCCATGAAGCCGGTGAGCGGCTGGCACGGCGAGGTCCGAACGAGCAACCCGAGCGGTTGGCGCAGCGAAGCTCGAGCGAGCGTCCCAGACGGGTCAAATCGGCCGGCTCACCCCGGCCCCGGCGTGCCGAACCGTCCGCCCGGCCGAAGCCGGCCGCGCCTGACCCCCGGACCTTGCTTGCCCAGAGCGAGGCCAGGCTGAGCAACCTCAATACGTACCAGGTCAAGATGTCGCGCGTCGAGCGTGTCAACGGCCAGCTCCAGCCGGAGGAGGAGGTTGTCCTCAGCGTCCACCGCCAGCCGAAGGAGGTCCGGCTCGAGTGGGCCTCCGGGGCGAGCAAGGGCCGCGAGGTGATCTACTCGACGCGGATCGACGACCGGACGCTCTACGTTCACATGCCGAGGACGGCCATCCCGCTGCCCACCATGAAGATGGCCGTGGACAGCCCGATGGTCACCCGCAGCAGCCGGCACTCGATCAGAGAGGCCGGCCTCGACACGATCATCCAGAACCTGAGGAACTCGGTCGACCAGATCGACGCCGTCAACGCCGTGCAGGGCCGAGCCGCGTATCGCGGCATCGAGAAGCCCCCGGGCCTCAACCCGCCTTGCCACGTCTTCACGCGAAAATCCTCCGGCGGAGAAACCTGGACCGTCTTCATCGACGTTCGCACGATGTTCCCCCGGATGGTCGTCGCCAAGGACCCCAAAGGGCAGCTCGACGAGAAGTACATCTATCACGACGTGATCGAGAACCCGGCCGAGCTGGCCGCGGCCGACGCCTTCGACCCCGATCGGCGCTGGGGATCGGCCGGAGGCCTGCTCTCGCGGTTCGCCCGCGGCGGGGCACCGGCGAACCGCCCGGCAGATGCTCAGACGACGACGAAATGACTGTCAATTCGGCAGCCAGTCCGAGGAATGTGGACCCCAGTCAACAATCTCGACCGATCGGGCGGGGTTTTCTAACCAAA
This sequence comes from Planctomycetota bacterium, assembly GCA_021818605.1. Classification (GTDB taxonomy): domain Bacteria; phylum Planctomycetota; class Planctomycetia; order Isosphaerales; family Isosphaeraceae; genus JAKAUH01. Next base: position 4,790 of record JAKAUH010001112.1, on the reverse strand, counting down.
AGGCTTGCAAGGAGTTGGCCGGCTGGATTCAGATAGACGAGGGCGAATCCCGGAATTGGCGTGGGGCGTGCATAGGAGTCGGGCCGACTGGCGATGATCCCGCATGTTCGGTGGAAGCGAGTCCGCTTCATGACGTTCGATCACCCTTACTCGATCCTCATCACCGATGACGATCCGGCGGCGCGCGAGACCCTGCGCGAGATCGTGGCTCCGCAGGGTTATCGCACGCTGATGGCGGAAAGCGGCGAGGAGGCGCTCGATCTGGTCCGCGAGCATGAGGTCCACCTCGCGCTGTTCGACATGCACCTGCCCCGGCTCTCGGGGCTGGAGACCCTCGCGCTGGTCCGCCAGATGAAGGGAGCCATCCCCGCGATCCTCATCACGGCCGACCAGGACGAGAACCTGATGCGGCGTGCTCTATCGGAGCACGCTTTCTGCGTGCTGGCCAAGCCGGTGAACAAGAACGTGGTGATCTACGTCGTGCACAAGGCGATCGCCAAGTACTACAATTGAGCCCGCCCACGCCGCGGGTCGGATCGTGTTGAGTCGCCCCCGGGATCGTCGGGGCACACCATCCGCATCGAGGGGCGCGGCACAATGGCCAGAAGGCGGGCGATCGTCGCAATCGGGGGCATGACCCTGGCGGCCGCTGCGCTGGCGGCGTCGGGGTGGTGCATGGTGGGGCCCGGCGAGGTCGCCGTCGTCCGCCGCTTCGGACGGGCCCTCTCGCCCGCCTGGGGGCCCGGCCTGCACTGGTCGCTCCCCGCCGGGATCGACCATGTCGAGCGGATTCGCACCGACGCGGTGCGCCGGATCACGATCGGCCAGGCCGGCACGCCGACGCCCGACCAGGAGCCGTCGGCTGGTGAGCTCATGACCGGCGACCGGAATCTGCTCCGATTCGAGGCGACGGTCCAGTACCGCGTTGGCGACCCGATTGACCACGCGCTCTGGGCCGGTCGGGGCAACCAGTGGCTCGGTCGGGCGGCCGAATCCCGCCTGGCCGGCGCGCTCGCCAGGCGTGAGGTCGACGCCGTGCTCCGGTCCGACCGCGGGCGGATCGCGCAGGAGGTCCGGGACGAGCTCCAGGCGGCCGCCGATTCCCTGCGGCTGGGCGTTCGCATCCTGGGCGTGAGCCTCACCGACGTGCGGCCGCCCGTCGAGGTCGCCGCGGATTTCGCCGAGGCCCAGTCGGCCGAGAGCCGCCGCGACGACCGCATCAACCGGGCGCGGACCTACGAGGCGGTCGAGCAGACCACGGCACTTGCCCGCGGTACGTCGATCCGCGAGTCGGCGCGGGCCGAGTCCACTCGCATCCTCGTGGCCGCTCGCGCCGAGGCCGACCAGTTCCTCGCCCTGCTGGGCGAGTTCCGCCGCTCGCCGGCACTCAGCCTCCGTCGCCGCTACATCGAGTCCGCCCAGGAGCTGCTCGGCCGGGTCCGGCGCAAGCTCGTGCTGCCGCCCGGCCAATCGGTCGACCTGACGATCCTCGGCGCGATCGCGCCGGCCCGCGTGCCGACGGCCGCCCCTCGGCCGGATGACCGCGACGTGCCCCGCGCCTCGACGGTCCGCGGTGCTCGCTGAATAATGGCACCGTTGCCCCGCATGCCGCCCGGGATTCCGCCCGCACCGGCTTCCCGACGGCTGAGACGCGGCCCATAATGGCCTTCATGGAGCGACCGACCTTCCAGTTGACCGTGGGGGCCATGATCGGCGTCGTCGGCTGCGTCGCGCTCAACTTCTGGCTATTCCGGGTCGGCATCTTCTGGGGCATCCTCGGCCTGAATGTTACCAAGCACCTCGCGATCGCCTACCTCTGCCATGCGATCGGCCTGGATCGGCCCGCAACCGCCGAGGCGACGCTGGTCGCGACGCCGGCCAACTCGCAGTGACCTCTCACCTGAGGCCGGTGCGGGCGGTCCCTGGTGGTCGGCGCTGGGCGGTGGTGACGCACGGGCGCACCGGCGCACTTCATGAGAATTCCGTGTGGGCGCGGGCGATCCTGTTCGTTAAGATTCCCGGTCGCGTGATCTGCACCTGGGACTCACCGGAATGATCGCTCTCGACCGGACCTGGCACCGCCAGGGTCCGCGGCCTGGTCCCGCGCCCGAATGGGTCGGGTCGGGTCGGGGCACGTCGCGCGTGCACGCCGGCTGGATCGCTCACGATCAGGAGATCGCCATGGACGGCAAGGGACGCGGACGGCTGCTGCTGGTCGAGGATGAGACCGTCCTCAGGCGCCTGATCGCCGAGTTCCTCCGCGGCGAAGGGTACGAGGTGCTCGAGGCCGCTGATGGTCCCGAGGGAGCCACGGTGTACTCAAGCCAGGGCCCCTTCGACGTGGTGCTCCTGGACCTGAACCTGCCGCTGCTCTCGGGCGTGGACGTCTGCCGTCGGATCAAGGCCCTTCGCCCGCTCCAGCCGGTGCTGATCTGCAGCGCGGCGATTCTCGACTGGCATATCGCCGAACTGCGCAGCCTGTGCGTCGAGCAGTTCCTGACGAAGCCCTATCACCCGCTCGACCTGCTCGACCGCATCGCGGAAGAGATGACCCGTGGCGACGGCCAGCGCGACCCTGCGGGTGACTTTCATCGCCCCGCGCCGACCCCAAGCGAGCGGAGCATCCACCGACCGCAGCCGCCGACGACGCCGTCGCTGCACTCATACCCTGTTCAATCCGCCGCGATTGGGATAAGATGAGCGTTTCGTGGGTGTCAGGGTCTCCTCTGCGGGGCGGTCGGTCGGTCGCGCGCCGGGCGAGGGGAACAAGACCGGGATTCACTGGCGTCATTTCGTGCGAAGCGAAGGACGGCTTCATGGCTGGGAAACCGCTGAATCGGTTGGAATTGCGTCGGCAGAGGGAAGCCGCCGAACCGCTCGACCCCATGGAGGACGAGACGGAGGAAACCGTCGAGACGGTCGAGGAGGAGGAGGTCGTCGAGCGACGTCCCAAGAAGAAGGCGAAGGCCCCGGCGAAGTCGAAGGCCAAGACATCGCGCTCCTCGGCGAAGCCCGCGGCGCGAATGAGGATCGTCTGGGCGGTGCTCAACGACGCATTCAAGCCGGTCGCGACCTTCGACTACAACCAGAAGGAAGCGGCCGAGGCGCGGGCCGCCGAACTGACCGCCAAGAAGGGGACACACTTCGTCTCCCGGATGAAGGAGCCCATGCCCGAGGATGCGCCGGGCATCGGCGCCGTGATCCCCAGAACCGTCGCCGCGCCCACCAAGGCCGAGCGCAAGGTCGTCGAGGCCGCGATCGAGGAAGATGAGGAGATCGAGGAAGAGGAAGACAACGACATCGAAATGGGGGACGACGCCGACGAGGACGACGAGTGAGAACGGACGATCCGGGGCCCTGCGGCAGCGCGGCTGTCGCCGGACCCGGGCATCGATGGCATCCACGAGTTTTCTGTCGATCGTCGAATTCCCCGAGAAGGAAGCCCACTCCATCGGCTCATCTCGAAGCCGACGAAACACGTCGAACCGCTCTATACCTTCCCCCGCCGCCCGGCGGGACCGTGCGATCGGAATGCGTGGTCAACCTGGCGAACCCAGGATCCTCGGCGATCTCGCGTGCGCGTTCCAGCCCCCTGGTCTCCAGCCTGCGCCCGCGCGGTTCGCGGCCCGAGACCGAGCCGAGGTCCCGCTGGTCCTCGTCGACGCAAACAGGCCCGGATCGTCGCAGGATCAGTTCGGACCCAACTTCGACGCGATGAACGAACTGTGCGCAACAGGATGCGCCAGGATGCCTCAGATTGAAATCCGAGGCACGATCGCGGAGGACTGCCACCCGCGAGCTGAATGGAACCTGAGGAGCTATCACCCCGGCAAGGAAGATCCTCAAGTCGGTCAGGCTCGCAGCCTGACAGTGAAGGCGTGTCAGGCGGAGAGCCTGACCGACTTTTCTGCCGGCGTAATATTTGAATGGGCGCACGAGGATTCGAACCTCGGACCTCACCCTTATCAGGGGTGCGCTCTAGCCGTCTGAGCTATGCGCCCGGTTACGTCGGGCAAGACCCATTGTAGAATACTCGCCGGATGAGTCAACAGACCGGAGGCGGTCGACGCGGATTCCGGGGCGGAAAGTGTCGATCCCGACGCGCATCCGCAGGATCCGCCCACCAACCCGTTGACAACGCCGGCTCGAAGCGTTATCGTTACATCCGTACATAAGTGACTCGGGCAGATAGCTCAGTTGGTAGAGCACAGGACTGAAAATCCTGGTGTCGTGGGTTCGACTCCCACTCTGCCCATTGCTCGTCATTCCGGCCGAAGGCATTCCTTGCGTACATGCCTGCTGTTGGGCATCGCGGCTCATGCTGCTGTGAGGTGCCGGAAAAACGATTGAGGGAGTGGGAACTCACGGGGTTCCGAGATTTCTCTCCTTGAATCGCCGGATCAGGGCCGGGCGGTTCGAGTACCGTTGGCGGAGATCCTGGATTCGACGCGTGGCTTCCTCGGCGCGGCGGAAACGGACCGCCAGGTCGCGAAGGTCCACGAGCAGGGTCACAGCCTGATCGTAATCGGTGGACCGCCCCCCGGCGATCAGCGAATCAACCTCGCGCCACGCGGCGGCCTCGCGGCCGGCCAGGTCGTCCAGGTAACGGCCTCGGGCGTCCGTTTCCTCGCGTCCCCATCCGACAACCGGCTGCACGGCCCGCATGGACGTCTTGCTCGTCTTTTCGGTCTTCCGCCGGATGATCGCTTCGCGGGCGGCGAGGAGCTCGGCAACCGTTCGAGTGCCGGTCGCGACCGCCGGCTTTTTCCCACAGAGCATGGTCACGTCAC
>JAKAUH010001102.1 GCA_021818605.1 Planctomycetota bacterium | reverse complement strand
CACATAAATGTTGCCGCCGATGTTCTGGACACCGTAGGCCGACAGACCCGCGGGAAGCCTGGGATCGGTGAAATTGCCCGCGAGCGTCACCTGATCCCACGAGCTGTTGAACACGTCGATCCCCGGCAGCATCCGCGGATCGACCGTGTAGAGGTACTGGCTGCCGCCGCTGCTCGCGGTTGTCAGGCCGGTGAACTCTTCGACCGGCGCCTTGATGGTGCTGGGGATCACGACCGCCGACGACAGACCGCCGGTCGAGCCCGGATTCCAGCCGGCCAGCGAGCCGTCCAGTGTCGAGAAGATGAAGAGGGCCGGCACCGTGCCCCCATTCGGAGCCGGGAGCAGGAAATCGGTCGTCGTGGGGTTTGCAACGATGCCCGTCGGGCCGGTCAGCGGGTTGAACCCATGCGAGGGCTGGGTCACCAACGACGGGATCGTCACGTTCAGAGGATCCTTTGTGACGGTTCCTCCGCTGATCGAATACACCGTGGAGACACCCGTCACCTGGTCCGAGATCCACCAGGGACTCGTCGGGCTCGCGACCAGGCCCCACGGGTTCAGCATGCGCGGGTCGGAAAGCTGTGGATTGATCCCCTCGACACCCGTGGGGAAATCCGACACAAGGTTGATCTGCCGATAGGCGTTCGGCCCGAGCGCATGCCCGTGCCGGAACCGGCCCCGGAAATGGTCGGCTCGGGCCGGATGGTGATGCACCACGGGATGAGGCGGCGGTGCGGCGGGCGGAGAAGGGCCATAGCCGTAACCGGTCGACAGCAGCGACCGCTCCTCCAGCGCCTCGATGACCAGCCTCCGTGGCGACCGACGACGAACCGGCTGCATCGCGCGCGGCAGCCTCAAACCAAGAAGCGTATGACGCATGTGAGACCTCCTCGTGGTGTGAGTGCGTACTGTAACGTCACGGTCTCTGCGGCGCGGGTTCCCCCGCGCACCTCGGTGCGTCGTGCCTGCGGGCTTCCAATCCAGAGAGAAAAATGACCACAATCCATCGTGTAAGCATGCTTCGTCCCATGGCCTGCCTGTAATCGAGCGAGCTCTCCGGCAGGCCGGCAGGGTAAACCATACTCAGGCTAAAATGGGAGATTTTAAATATATTGGACAGGCCAGGCAAGCCTTGACTGTTCCGTTTCGATAAACCGCGTGGCCTCCGCAACAGACGGCGCCCGATCGTCGCGCTTTCCTGGCTGCACATACGATCCTGGGCATGCCACGGAACCGCTTCGAAAACTTTGGCACCAGCAACACATCCCGAATCCGGCGAAACTCGGCCGCAAGCCAGCCAGTCCGCTTGACAATTCATAGCCATCCGGCTATGGTTCTGCCATGCAGGCGGCGACCGACGATCTTTTCAGGGCTCTTGCTGATCCGACCCGTCGCGCGATCTTCGAGCATCTGGTCACGGACGGCGAGCAGACGGTGCGCGCGTTGACGGATCGCGCGGGGGTATCGCAGCCGGCGGTCTCGAAGCACCTGGGTGTACTGAAGCAGGCGCGGCTGGTTCGCGACCGGCCGGAAGGACGTCAAACCTATTACCGTGCCGATCGGGAAGGATTGGCCCCCTTGATCGACTGGATCAAGCACTATGCGGCCTTCTGGACGGAACGCGTCGATCGGCTCGAACGACTGCTGGAGGAAATGGATACATGACTTCCGATGAAAGCTCGGCAGGATCGCAGTCGGAATCCCTTTCGTTTGACCTCGATTTGCCTCACTCCCCCGAGAAGGTGTGGCGGGCGCTCACTGACCCCGAATTGCTCGCGGACTGGCTCCTGCCCGTCATCGACTTCAAGCTCGAGCCGGGCGCGGCATTCACGCTCCACTCGCAGCCCCAGCCCGGCTGGGATGGCATCGTGCACTGCCGGGTCATCGAGATCGATGAGCATCGAAAGCTCACCTACGCGTGGATCGTCGGCGACATCGACACCGTCTTGACGTTCACGCTCACTCCCACGGGGTCGGGCACGCAGTTGTCCATCCGGCACTCGGGCTTCCGGCCGGACCAGAAGCAGAACCTCGCCGGCGCGTGCTACGGCTGGAAGATGATGAGCGGGAAGCTCGTCGACCTGCTCGCCAGGGTTCTTTGAGCTTCTCGAGATTCAGGGCCCGGCGAGGTCAGGTATCAGTCCGACGAAACCCGGCAAGCTGAAAGGATCGCCAGGATGCCCTCCTCCAGCCAGCACCCCGCGGACAGTCATGACATGATCCGCGTCCAGGGTGCGCGCGAGAACAACCTCAAGGATCTCAGCGTCGAGATTCCCAAGCGACGGCTGACGGTGTTTACCGGCGTCTCGGGCTCGGGCAAGAGTTCGCTGGTGTTCGGCACCATCGCCGCCGAGTCGCAGCGTCTCATCAACGAGACCTACAGCGCCTTCATCCAGGGATTCATGCTGACGCTGGCCCGGCCCGAGGTCGACGTCCTGGACGGCCTGACGACCGCCATCATCGTCGACCAGGAGCGCATGGGCGCGAACGCCCGCTCGACGGTCGGCACGGTCACGGATGCCAACGCGATGCTGCGAGTTCTCTTCAGCCGCATCGGCCAGCCGCGCATCGGCTCGTCCAACGCCTTATCGTTCAACGTCCCGTCGGTTCGCGCGGTCGGTACGATCACGATTGAGAGGGGAACGGGCACGATCGAGAAGCGCATGGATGGGCAAGACGCGACGCGACGGCACTACGGTGGAGAGGCCAAAATCGAGAAGGCTGCCGGAAAGACCGAGAAGCGCACCTTCACCGTCAACGGCGGCATGTGCCCGCGCTGCGAGGGCATGGGCTCGGTGAACGAGATCGACCTCTCGCAGCTCTTCGACGAGAGCAAGTCGCTCAACCAGGGTGCGATCAGGGTCCCCGGCTACACGGCCGACGGCTGGCACGTGCGCGTCCTCACCGCGGCGGGCCTCGACCCCGACAGGCCGATCGGCAAGTACACCAAGAAGGAACGGCAGACCTTCCTTTACCAGGAGCCGATCAAGGTCAAGGTCGCCAGTGCGAACTTCACCTACGAGGGCCTTGTCCCTCGCATCCACAAGTCGTTCCTGTCGAAGGACGTCGACGCCCTCCAGCCGCATCTCCGCGCGTTCGTCGAGCGCGCGGTCACCTTCACCACCTGCCCCGACTGCGCCGGCACCCGGCTCAACGAGGCCGCCCGATCGTCGAGGATCCGGGGGATCAACATCGCCGACGCCTGCTCCATGCAGATCAGCGACCTGGCCGACTGGGTGCGCGGGCTCGACGAGCCGTCCGTCGCTCCGCTGCTGAAGGCCCTGGGGGACACGCTCGACTCGTTCGTGGAGATCGGGCTGGGCTACCTCAGCCTGGATCGGCCCTCGGGCACCCTCTCGGGCGGCGAGGCCCAGCGCGCCCGGATGATCCGCCACCTCGGGTCGTCGCTGACCGACGTGACCTACGTCTTCGACGAGCCGACGATCGGGTTGCATCCCCACGACATCCAGCGGATGAACGACCTGCTCCTGCGCCTGCGCGACAAGGGAAACACTCTCCTGGTGGTCGAGCACAAGCCCGAGACGATCGCGATCGCCGACCACGTCGTTGACCTCGGCCCGGGTGCCGGCACGGCCGGCGGCGAGGTGGTCTTCGAGGGCACCGTGGAGGGCCTGCGCGCCAGTGGCACGCTCACGGGCCGCCACCTGAACGACCGCGCCGCGCTGAGGTCGACGGTGCGGAAGCCGACGGGCAAGTTGCAGGTCCGCGACGCACGCACGAACAATCTGCAAAACGTGGATGTCGACATCCCTCTCGGTGTGCTGGTGGTGGTCACCGGCGTGGCCGGGTCGGGCAAGAGCTCGCTGATCCACGGCTCGGTCTCCGGCCGGGACGGTGTGGTCACCGTCGACCAGACCGCGATCCGCGGCTCGCGGCGGAGCAATCCTGCAACGTATACCGACCTCCTGGAGCCGATCCGCAAGGCGTTCGCGAAGGCCAACGGCGTGAAGCCCGCCCTGTTCAGCGCCAATTCCGAGGGCGCCTGCCCGACCTGCAACGGCGTTGGGGTGATCTACACCGATCTCGCGATGATGGCCGGAGTCAGCACGGTCTGCGAGGACTGCGAGGGCCGCCGGTTCCAGGCATCCGTCCTGGAATACCGCCTCGGCGGGCTCAACATCGCCGAGGTGCTCGACCTGTCGGTCGATGACGCGCTCGGCTTCTTCGAGGCCAGCGAGGCACGCACCCCGGCCGCGCGGGTGATCCTGGAGCGCATGGCCGCCGTGGGGCTCGGCTACCTGCGGCTCGGCCAGCCATTGACGACGCTTTCCGGCGGCGAGCGGCAGCGGCTGAAGCTGGCGACGCACATGGGCTCCGACGGCGGCGTCTACGTGCTCGACGAGCCAACCACCGGGTTGCACCTGGCCGACCTCGAGCAATTGCTCGGGTTGCTCGACCGGCTGGTCGACTCCGGCAAGTCGGTGATCGTGATCGAGCACCACCAGTCGGTGATGGCGCACGCCGACTGGATCATCGACCTCGGCCGAGGCGCCGGCCACGACGGCGGCCGGATCGTGTTCGAAGGCACCCCGGCCGATCTCGTCGCGGCGCGAGGTCCACACTCACCGGCGAGCACCTCGCCGCCTTCGTCAGCAGCCGTCCGAGGGCGAGCCGATCGCGCTGAACAACTGGTTTTCGACAGGCGTTTGGTCCCGAGCCTGCCGGTCGGGAGAACGAGCTCCTCGGAGGAATTCCAGGCGAAACGGACTGCCGAATCGATTCCGGGTAGCCGGACGTGTCTTAGTCAATTGGATCGCCGGTCCCTATCTCATTCCAAACCAGTCGCTTGTGCTTTTTCTTCGATTATTCCTGGACACAAATTGGAACGGGGTACTTCCTTTTTCCGATGAGTGTGTTACTTTACTTCTTGACTGGAACTCACTCACGATGGGTGAGAACCCCGAGGCTAAGGTGGCCCCACGGTGCGCAGAAGTGCATCGATGGGTTTTTTTATGCCTGGGGGTCTCCCGTGGGGGTGCTCGCATTCACGATCGCTCAGGCAATGACGCCTGCTCGATTCCCCGCAGTTCTCCTGCACCGCCATGATGTGAGCGGGACTGCTGCCTTGCCGCCCGGGCGCTGCGATAGCGCCTGGTTCTGGTTATCGAGGTCGGGTTTCGCTTCGCGTTGGACGACGCACCATGGTCGTCATCGACGAGTCTGTTGACGCGAGTCCTACCAGGAGTGAGGAGGCTCTGTTGCCACTGATCTTCACACAGCGAGCGGATGCCTGGTTGCGTCGGATCGGCGTGGGGGCTTTTGCCTCGGTCGTCCTCGGCGTGGCGGGCCTCTATTATTATGCCCCGCCCGAGTATACACGCGTCGGCTATGCGCCGACACAGCCGGTTGCTTACTCGCATGAATTGCACGCTGGCCGGCTGGGACTGTCGTGCCTGTACTGTCACACGGGCGCCGAGGAATCGTCGGTGGCGAAGATACCGCCGACGCAGGTCTGCATGAACTGCCACCAGGCGATCAAGTCGGACAGTCCGCTGCTGGAGGCGGTCCGGGTGAGCTGGCAGGGCGGTGGTCCTGTTCGCTGGGAGCGGGTCCACCAGACTCCCGACTACGTGTACTTCAACCATGCGGTCCACGTTCGTCGTGGAGTGGGATGCGTGAGCTGCCACGGCAAGGTCAACGAGATGCCGATCGTTGTCCATGAGAAACCGTTGAGCATGGGATGGTGCCTCGACTGCCACCGGCATCCCGAGGATTATCTCCGCCCGCCCGGCGAGGCGACGAATTTCGCCTGGCAGCCGCCCCGCGGTCAGAATCAGCGAGATTACGGTCTGACGTTGAAGGACCAGTTCGGTATTCGAGCCCCGGAGACTTGCACAGGATGTCACCGATGAGCCAAGGACCGACTGGAACTTCCCGGCTCGCGGAGCCGGCGGAACCCGTGGGACGTGCCTACTGGCGCAGCCTCGACGAGCTGGCCGGCACCCCTGAGTTTCGCGACTGGGTGGAGCGCCGATTCCCCTCGTCGATGCGGGAATTGCTCGATGGAGGCGGTGTCGACCGTCGCCGGTTCCTGCAACTGATGGCGGCCTCAATCGGTCTTGCAGGTCTGAGCGGCTGCCGCCGGCCTGAGCTGCCGGCGCTGCCCTACACCCGGCCGCCGGAAGAGGTCGTGCCGGGTCTACCCAACTATTACGCCACGGCGATGCCGCGGCGGGGTGGAACCTCGCCGGTGCTGGTCGAGAGCCACGAGGGCCGTCCCACGAAGATCGAGGGAAATCCCAGGCACCCCGATAGCGGCGGTGCGACCGACGCGATCGCCCAGGCTTCGGTGCTGGATCTCTACGATCCGGATCGGCTGGGTCCGGTGCTCAGGGACGGCCAGGCATCGGGCTGGTCGGAATTCGAGGCGTTTGCCGGCCAGCATTTCGCCGAGCTGCGGACCAGCAAGGGACGCGGGCTCCGCGTGCTGGCCGAGTCGGGCGAGTCCCCGTCGATCGACCTGCTCCGAGACCACCTGCGGCAAACCATGCCCGAGGTCCGCTGGCACGTCCATGACGCGATCACCGACATCAACGGCCGCGATGGGATCGCGCTGGCCTTCGGCTCGCCGATGCAGGCGCGGCCCCGGTTCGATCGGGCCGAGGTGATCGTGGTGCTCGATCACGACTTCCTGGGCGTGGAGGAGGACGGCGGGCGGCACCTGATCGGTTTCGCCGAATCCCGCCGCCGGGTCCCTCCAGCCGGTTTGATGAGCCGCCTGTACGTGGTCGAGCCGCGATTCTCGCTGACGGGCGGGATGGCCGATCATCGGCTCCGGATGCCGGCCAGCCAGATCCGCGACTACGCCATCGCGCTGGCCCGGGCCGTGCTGACCGGCCCGGCCGCGGCCCAGCCGCTTCGCCAGGCGATCGAGGCCCGCGCACCAGGGGGCGAGGGACCGACGACCGCCGGCCCATGGACCGACGAGGTCGCCGCCGACCTGCGGGCGCACGCCGGCAAGGGCATCATCGTCGCGGGCCGGCGCCAGCCGCCGATCGTCCACGCGCTGGTGTACGCGATGAACGCGGCGCTGGGGAACCTCGGCGAGACGGTCGAGTTCCGGGCGGCGCCGGCGGCGTCGCCTGATAGCGGCGGCGGCCTGGAGGAACTGGCGGCGGCGATTCGCAAGGGCGAGGTCCGGACCCTGGTGATCCTCGGCGGCAACCCTGTCCATGACGCGCCGGCCGATCTGGACTTCGCCGGCCTGCTGAAGAAGGTCGGCACGACGATCCGCCTGGGCCTGCACGCCGACGAAACCTCGGTGGCCTCGACATGGCACCTGCCGGCGGCGCATTATCTCGAGTCGTGGGGAGACGCGCGGACATCCGACGGGACGGTCGTGCCGATCCAGCCGCTGATCGAGCCGCTCGCGGGCGGGCGGACCGCGCTCGAGCTAATCGCCCGGCTCTCCGGATACGACACGACGGTGCCGCTGGACATCGTCCGCCGGGCGTATCGCAAGGTCAGCGGGGCGGCCGAGCCCAGGGCCGAGGCCGGCTGGCGCCGGTTCCTCCATGATGGACTGCTCGCCGGCTCGGCGCGGCCGACGGCCCGGCCGGCCGTAAAGTGGGAATCCATCGCGACTGCGATACGGGCGGTGGGGTCCGCACCGAACGCGCCGTCCGCTGATCGGCTCGAGTTGTTGCTCGATCCCGATGCCCGGCTCGACGACGGTCGGTACGCCAACAACGGCTGGCTCCAGGAACTGCCCGACCCGGTGACCAAGCTGACCTGGGGCAACGCGGCGAGCCTCAGCCCGGCAACGGCCCAGGCGCTGGGGCTCGCCAACGGCGACGTTGTCCGGCTTGAACACGAGGGCCGGTCAATTGAAATCCCCGCGGTGATTATCCCTGGCCAGGCGGATTTCACGGTGGCCGTCCCGCTCGGCCACGGGCGGACCTCGGTTGGCCGCGTGGGGCACGGGGTCGGGTCGAACGCCTACGTCCTCCGGACCACCGCCGCGCTCGACCTGGTCCTCGGAGTCAAGCTGACGCCAACCGGCCAGAACGAGCCGCTGGCCTGCACCCAGAACCACTTCACGATGCACGGCCGCGACCTCGTCCGCGAGCAATCGCTAAACGCGCCGCACGAGGAGCCCGAACACGAGGCGAAACGGGTGTCGGAGCCGGAGGTCGTCTCGTTGTCGCCCCGGCCGGCCTTCACCGGCCAGCATCAATGGGGGATGGTCGTCGACCTGAATACCTGCGTCGGCTGCAGCGCCTGCGTGGTCGCGTGCCAGGCCGAGAACAATATCCCGATCGTCGGCAAGGACCAGGTGATCCGCGGACGCGAGATGCACTGGATTCGCCTCGACCGGTACTACTCCGGCGATCCGGACGATCCGGGGATGGTCCATCAGCCGGTGGCCTGCGTCCAGTGCGAGAACGCGCCCTGTGAGCTGGTCTGCCCGGTAAACGCGACGGTGCATAGCGAGGAGGGGCTGAACGTCCAGGCGTACGGCCGCTGCATCGGCACGCGTTACTGCGCCAACAACTGCCCGTACAAGACGCGGCGATTCAATTTCTACGACTACAACGAGCGCCCGCTCGACCAGTTGGCACTCGGCCCGCTGACCGAACGAGGCATGGCCGAGTCGCTCAAGTTGCAAAAGAACCCCGACGTGACGATCCGGATCCGGGGCGTCATGGAGAAGTGTACCTACTGCGTGCAGCGAATCGAGCGAGCCAAGATCGGGGCGCGGGTCGCGGCCGGGGGCACGCGGAACACCGCGGTCCCCGACGGGACGATCGTGCCGGCGTGCACCCAGGCGTGCCCGGCGCGGGCGATCGTCTTCGGCGACCTGTCCGACCCCAGGAGCCGGGTCTCGCAGGCGGCGAAGGACACGCGCAACTACTCGCTGCTGGGCGAGCTGAACACCCGGCCGCGAACGACCTACCTGGCCCGGTTGCGTAATCCGAATCCGAAAATGAACGACGGTCACGAAGGGGCGCAAGCATGAATCGCGGCGGCGCGGAGATAGCAGAGCCGCCCCTGATCGGCGGCAATCATGACTTCGGCTCGCTGACCACCCTAATCTGCCGGCTGGTCGAGCGCCGGGCGCCGGCCTGGTGGTGGATCTCCCTGATGGTCTGTGGGTCGGCCTTCCTGATGGGCGGGCTCATGACCGCCTATGTGATCTCGACCGGGATCGGCGTCTGGGGGATGAACCAGACGATCGGCTGGGCGTTCGACATCACCAACTTCGTCTTCTGGGTGGGCATCGGTCACGCCGGGACCCTCATCTCGGCAATCCTGTTCCTGTTCCGCCAGAAGTGGCGGTCGAGCCTGAACCGGTTCGCCGAGGCCATGACCCTGTTCGCCGTCGCCTGCGCCGGGCTGTTCGTGACGATCCACCTGGGGCGGGCCTGGATGTTCTGGTACCTGATCCCGGCCCCGAGCGTGAACAAGATCTTTCCCAACTTCCGCAGCCCGCTCTCGTGGGACTTCGCGGCCGTGGCGACCTACGCGACGGTGTCGACGCTGTTCTGGTATTACGGGCTGATTCCCGACTTTGCCACCCTGCGTGACCGCGCGAGTCGCTGGCTCCCGCAGCGGATCTACGGGCTGCTGGCGCTGGGCTGGCGCGGCTCGGCCCGCCACTGGCACAACTACGAGACCGGCTACCTGATGCTCGCCGCGCTGGCGACGCCGCTGGTGGTGAGCGTGCACACGATCGTCAGCTTCGACTTCGCCACGTCGGTGATTCCCGGCTGGCACACGACCATCTTCCCGCCGTACTTCGTCGCCGGGGCGATCTTCTCGGGGTTGGCGATGGTGGTGACGCTGATCGTCCCGCTTCGGGTCGCCTGCGGCTTGCAGGACGTGGTCACGATCCGGCACCTGGATACCCTGTGCAAGCTGATCCTGATGACCGGCCTTTTGATGGGCTACGGCTACACGATCGAGGCTGCCGGGGCCTGGTACAGCGGCAACCCGTACGAGGGCTACATGGCCTACAACCGGGCGACTGGTCCGTATGCCTGGTGCTACTGGACGATGATCACCTGCAACGTACTGAGCCCGCAGCTCTTCTGGTTCAGGTGGTTCCGGACCACCCCCTGGGCAATGTTCTTCATCAGCCTGCTGGTGAACGTGGGGATGTGGTTCGAGCGGTTCGTGATCGTGGTGACGAGCCTGCACCGCGATTATCTGCCGTCGAGCTGGAAGATGTTCTACCCGACCTGGGTGGACATCGCGCTGCTGATCGGCGGCTTCGGCCTGTTCTCGACGGCGTTCCTGCTGTTCCTGCGGTTCGTGCCCATGGTGGCGGTGAGCGAGGTCAAGGCGTTCCTTCCGCAGGCCGACCCGCACGCTGGGAGCAATCCGCCGGCCAGGCAAGCGGAGTCCGGCAACGGCGAGCCAGGGGAGAGCCTCTGGATTGAGTCGTCGGATGACGACGAGGAAGCGCCGGTGCACGGAGTGCTGGCGCGGTACGGCACGCCGGGCGGGCTGCTGGCGGCGGCCGGAAAGGTCCGCGCGGCGGGCTACCAACGGTTCGACACGTTTTCGCCGTTCCCGGTCCATGAGATGGATCGGGCGATGGGCCTGAGCCGGTCGAAGGTCCGGATATTCACCTTTGTCGCCGGCCTGCTCGGGGTGACGTTCGGGCAGTCGCTCCAGTGGTTCCTGAGCGCCTCGTACTACCCGCTGGTCACCGGCGGCAAGCCGCTGAACAGCGCGGAGGCGTTTGTGCCGATCTCTTTCGAGACGATGGTGCTGTGGGCGACCTTCGGTACGATCCTCGGCATGCTGATCCTGAACCGGCTCCCGCGGTTTTATCACCCGTTGTTCCGCGGACGCGAGTTCGGCCGGGCGACCGACGACGGGTTCTTTCTGGCGATCGATGCCGACGATCCGGCATTCGACCCGGAGCGGACCGCGGCGTTGCTGGAGCAATCGGGGCCGGTGAGTCTCGAGGTGGTGCGAGGCGATTGAGACGACGGGGCGGGCGAGCCCGGCGGATGACCCACCGTGTGCCCGCCGAGGAGTGGCCCGGGTCCTACCTGGAGAGCGAGGTCTGATACCGATGCGTTGGGTCTTCCTGGGGCTGGCGATACTGACCGCGCTGGTCATCCGCACGATGGGAACGCGGGGCACGGTGAGCGCGCGTCGCCCGCTGATGGTTTTCACCGACATGGATTTCCAGCCGCGGTACAACCCGCAGGCCGCCGGACCTTTCTTCGCGGATGGCCGCGCGATGCGCACGCCTCCCGTCGGGACCGTGCCGTTCGGCGGTGCCGATTACGCGAGTGACGCCGGATCGCCCCGTCAGAACCCCGATTTCCTCCGCGAGGACGACGCCTATTACCGGGGCAAGCAGGGAAATTCGTGGGTGACGACGAACCCGCTACGGGTCGACATGGAGCTCCTTCGCCGCGGCCAGGAGCGGTTCGGGATCTACTGCTCGCCGTGCCATGGTGCGACCGGAATCGGCAATGGGGTCATGGTGCAGTACGGCATGGTCGGCGTCGCGAGTATCACCGATGCGCTTCACGCGCTGATGCCCGACGGCCAGTATTTCGACGTGATCAGCAACGGGAAGGGTCGGATGATGCCGTACAGTTCGCAGATCAAGGTCCGCGACCGGTGGGCGATCATCGCCTATGTGCGTGCCCTCGCGCGGAGCCAGAGCGCGACCGTCACCGACGTGCCCGAGTCGATCCG
>JAKAUH010000456.1 GCA_021818605.1 Planctomycetota bacterium | reverse complement strand
GCTGGCCCGGCCGCCCCGTCCATCCGAGTCGCAGATCCTGCTCGACCTGGTCGCGCGGCACGAGTCCGACTACCGCCGCGACCCGGCCGCCGCCCGCGCGCTGTTGCACATCGGCGACGAGTCGGCGCCCGCGTCGATCGACCCGGCCGAGCTCGCCGCCTGGACGTCCGCGGCCCGCGCGTTGCTGAACCTGCACGAGATTGTCACGCGGAACTGATGACAGTGGTCCATTCCCTCCTTCCAGTGTCATGGAAAGGATGCGATCAATGACTTTCCCGCCAAGAGACGCTGACGAGATCCGGGTCCGACTCCATCGTCGCGCCTTTCTGGGACGGTCGGCCGCGGGAGTCGGCAGCCTGGCGCTGGCCTCGCTGCTGAATCCCACCCTCTTGCAGGGCAGCGAGACGTCGCCATCGCGGCGGGGCGAGCGGTGGACCGGGACGGTCCATCCCCTGCACTTCGCGCCGAAGGCCCGGCGGATCATTTACCTGTACATGGCGGGCGGGCCGTCGCACCTGGAGACATTGGACTCGAAGCCCGCGCTGGCGCGGATGCACGGCAAACCAATGCCCGAGTCGTTCACGAAGGGCATGCCGATCGCGCAGCTCCAGGGGCAGAAGCTCGTCTGCTTCGCGCCCCAGCACCCGTTCGTGCGATGCGGAAATAGCGGCCAGGAGATCAGTTCGATCTTCCCCCACGTCGCCTCGATCGCCGATGAGATCTGCATCGTCCGGTCGATGGTCACCGAGGCCATCAACCACGACCCGGCACATACTTTTATGAACACGGGGACCACGATCTCCGGCCGGCCGGCGATGGGCTCGTGGCTGACGTACGGGCTGGGCAGCGAGAGCGAGGACCTGCCGGGGTTCGTCGTGCTGACCTCGACGGGCCGGTTCGGCCAGGCGCAGCCGATCTCAACGCGGCAGTGGCACTCGGGATTCCTGCCCAGCCGGTTCCAGGGCGTCCGGTTCTACTCGAAGGGCGATCCGGTGCTTTATCTCGGCAGCCCGGCGGGGACCACAGCAAAGCGCCAGCGCGACGTGGTCGAAACCGTCCAGCAACTCAACCAGCTCGAGGAGCAGCAGACCGAGGACCCCGAGATCGCCACCAGGATTGCTGCCTATGAGACGGCTTTCCGGATGCAGACGAGCGTCCCGGAGTTGATCGACCTGTCCAACGAGCCGAAGCACGTGCTGGACCTCTATGGCACCGCGGGCAGCGACGGCTCGTTCGCCGCGAACTGCCTGCTGGCGCGCCGGCTGGCCGAGCGCGGGGTGCGGTTCATCCAGCTCTATCACCGCGACTGGGACCACCACGGCGCCATCAAGGAGCACGTCGCGGGGACCGCGCGCGAGGTCGATCAGGGCGCCGCGGCCCTGGTGAAGGATTTGAAGCAGCGCGGGATGCTGGACGACACGCTGGTCATCTGGGGCGGTGAGTTCGGCCGGACGCCCATGGCCCAGGGGAACGGCCGCGACCACCACATCAAGGGTTTCTCGATCTGGATGGCCGGCGGCGGCATCAAGGGCGGGATCACCCACGGCGCGACGGACGAGTTCGGCTACTCGGCCGTGAAGGACGTCGTGCATGTGCACGACCTGCACGCGACGATCTTGCAACTCTTCGGCATCGACCACAAGCGGCTGATCTATCGCTTCCAGGGTCGCGACTTCCGCCTGACGGACGTTGCCGGGCGGGTCGTCCGGCCGATCCTGACATAGAACTCGGAATTAACCAGGAAAAACACGAGTTCACTCGAAAATCGGATGAGGTTCCCGATCCTGTTCGGCGCGGGCCCCGACCCCGCCGAGAAGCCCGACCGCAGGTCTCCCGCGCCAGCAAGGGCCAGGGGAATCGCGGGAAACCTTCGGTCCTGGTCTGGGGCGAAGTCCGGAGATCCTCGCCCCCCAGTGCAGACCTTCACCACGGATGGCACGGATAAGGATAAGGACAGGGATCGGGCTTGCCGCTCACGGCTCATCCAAAAAACAAGCCGAACCTTTTCCTCGGCCACTCGGTCGGGGAGGAGGTTCGGCTGGTGTGTCTCTTTTGTTCCGGCAGGTTTCCGCGTCGTGGTCGAGGTCGTGGGTTCAGGGCCATCGGCCAGTGGGAGAGTGACGCGATGGGGGCGGATTCGATTGCTCGATCGCCGATAACAAACAAGATCAACGCTCGCCGGTGGTCCGGTCGCTGATCCGGCCGCCCCGACTCGAGTTGACGTAGGCCGCGGTGAGCATGCTCAGCAAGGCCGTGCGGCGTCCCGCGCGATTGGAACGGACACCCCGGCGCACGCGAGCGACCGCGCCCGCCCACTCGAATCCCTCATGCAAAGGTGCGGATTTCTTGGACTTCGATTCACTCATCGAACGAAACTCCCACGAGTAGAAACGCGGCCCGGAAAGCAGGTCCACGCTCCACATTCCCTTGGGCCGGAAGGGAACCCAATCCCCCCGGCATAGGCCGTCCTGGCTCATCAGTCTGGTCGGGATTCCGGGGCGAGTGGCGACTCGCCACCGATACGCTCGCCTCACCACAGCGGGATACGCTGGCATCCCGGGTCGCGAGCGAGCCATCACTGTGTCTTGCCGCGACCGGATTGCATCAAGCCGATGGCAATCTCGATCGGTTTCGCACGTCGCCGTGTCTACGCCAGGACAAGGTTCTATCTCATCGGTCGTTTCCTGGTCCGGCATTCACCGCAAGGGTTCGAAAACCTCGAGCCTTTATGCTGAAGAATCCTTGCCCCAGGCGACTCGACCAGCCGACACGGCGATCCCAATCGAGCGTCTCGCACGACACCCAAACTCTAACAGTCGAGGTCGTTGGCGTCCAGGAAGAACTGCCGGGAATCACCGATTTCCCCCGCTGTGGCCCCCGATCAACACCTGGCGGCCCGACCGGCGCTTTTTCGCGGGGGATCGCGTGCCCGGCGGCCGGCTCGACGGGATGGGCCGGCCTCTGGACCGGTGAATGCAGGGTGAGCAAGATCCCCACGGTACTCACGCCGTTGAAAATGGCGTGCATGCAGATCGGCGAGAGAAGGCTGCCGGTGCGGTACGAGACAATCCCCAGTCCCAGAGCCAGGACGAAGATCGGGATCGGCGCCGGCCACTGGGGTGAATGGAGGGCGCCAAACAGCAGTGAGATGAGGACGATCGCGGCCGCGGTGGCTGTCGGAACGGGCGGGTGATAGGGGGTCGGCTCTCCGTCTGTGCTGGCCCTGACGGGCTCCGAGACCGGGGTGTTCAGCGAAATCTTGCTGGATCCGTCGGGCTCGTCCACCGGCCGGAACTCGAATTCGGCCGGGGGACCTTCGAGGACAGACGTCCACTCCCGGCGGCGACCGCGGAGGGCGAGGACCAGATCGTTGAGCGCGGCGATGAGCCAGGGCTGGAGGATGCCGCGGAACAGGAGTTCCTCCGAGACCGGCGCGAGGAGGACGGCCGAGAGCACGGCGAGATAGGCGATGCTTCCGGTCGGATCGTCGCGGAGCATCTTCTCGAGGGGATGGGCGCGGGCTTCCTGCCTGGGTAGGCCGGGTAGGTACGTGCTGAACCAGTTGACGATCTGGACCACCGGCATGACCATCACGATCCCCACGATGCCGATGGCCACCTGACGCCGCCACGCCCTCAGTCCCAGGCCGAGGTCGACGAGTCGGGCGCCCGAGACAACTCGGAGGATCAGCGGCAGCAGGACGATGAGTGTGCTGTTGATCGCGGCCTGGACGAACATCATCTCGACCCAGGACAGGTTCCCGGGCGGTTGATCCGCTTCCGACGGGCGCTTCGAGGCAACGGGTGCCGGAGTCTGGTCGGCCGGATGGTCCTTGTTCGCCGCGGCGTCGCCCTTCTTCGTGTCCGTCTTGTTGGGTAGGGCCTTCTTCACCTCAACAGGTTTCTGCGAGTGGCGGCCGCGCGTCGCCAGGCTGTAGGCCGCGAAACCCCCGACGTTCACCAGGACGAAGGCGACCAGGACGAGCAGGAGGCCCCAGCCCCACGCCAGCTTGCGGCGCTCGAGCAGCGGCTCCTCGGGCAGGATGGACTCGCCGCTGGCTAGCCGGCGGATCGCCCAGATCCAGCTCGTCAGGGCGCCGAACACGATCGTCAGGCCCATCCAGATCAGGATGCCGAGAAGCAGTTGCGGTGAAATGACCTGACTCATGGATGTCGCCGGTCCTCGGGTCACGCGATCAAACGGTGGGCCCTTTTCATGGTATCCTGGCGGCGGCCCGCGGCCAGTGTCGAGTCTGCCCTGGGGTCGTCTTTACCTTTACCGACCGGCCGCCGCGTGCCAGTATTTAGAAGGTCGGGCTCTCAGCCTGACGCTTCGTCGCAGTCAGCCTGTCAGCCCGAGTCAGGCTGAGAGCCTGACCGACTTTCAGACCAGCGTCACGTGGGGCGAAAGCGATCCGGTCATCCAGGTAGGTCCATCAGTCAGTCAGGGAGAGTCCATGCGGGATGTCGCCGAGCAGCTCCAGGTCCTCAGGCGAGGCGTGGAGCAGATTGTCCCCGAGCCCGAGTTCCTCAGGAAGCTGGAGCGCTCCGTCCGCGAGGGTCGGCCGCTGCGGGTCAAGTACGGGATCGATCCGACCGGGATCGACGTCCACCTCGGGCACACCGTCCCCCTGCGGAAGCTCCGGCAATTCCAGGATCTGGGCCACACGGCCGTCATCATTATCGGCAACTATACCGCGCTCGTGGGCGACCCGTCCGGCCGCGATGAGACCCGGTCGAAGCTCACCCAGGCCCAGGTCGAGGCCAACGCCCGCGACTACCTCGCCCAGGTCGGCCGGATCATCGACCTGTCGCGCGCCGAGGTTCACCACAACGGCGACTGGTTCTCCAAATGGTCGTTCCTCGACGTCCTCGACCTGACGCGGCGGATGACCCTCGGCCAGATCACCGCCCGCGAGGACTTCGCCAAGCGCATCGCGCAGGAAAAGCCCGTCTACCTGCACGAATGCCTTTACCCATTGATGCAGGGCTGGGATTCGGTGGAGATCCGCGCCGATGTGGAGCTGGGTGGGACCGAGCAGCTCTTCAGCCTGCTGGTGGCGCGGGACCTCCAGCAATCGCAGGGGCAGGAGCCGCAGGTCGCCATGACGATGCCGATCCTGGTGGGCACCGACGGCACGCGGCGGATGGGCAAGAGCCTGGGCAACTACATCGGTGTGGCCGAGTCGCCCGAGAACCAGTTCGGCAAGATCATGAGCGTGCCGGACGAGCCGATGCGGCAGTACTTCACGCTCCTGACCGGGCTGCCGATGGCCGAGATGGACCGCCTGCTGACCCCTGGCGTCAACCCGAGGGACGCCAAGGAGGTGCTGGGGAAGTCGATCGTGGCGCAGTACCACGGCGACGAGGCGGCCGAGCGGGCCGCGGCCGAGTTCCGGCGGCGGGCCGCGGGGGCGGATCCCAACGAGATCCCGGATGCCCCGCTCGACCGGAGCAAGCTCGACGCCGAGGGCCAGTTGCCGGCGTTCCTGCTGGTCAAGGAACTGGGTCTGGAGACGAGCACCTCGAACGCGCGCCGGGTGATCGAGCAGGGCGGCCTGACGATCGGCCCGGACCGCCAGACCGTCGCCGACCCGAAGGCAATGATCGCCGTGACTGACCGGCTGATCGTCCGGGTCGGCAAGCGGAAGATCGTCCGGGTGAAGCTCGCCGGCGGATGATCGGCCGATGAGCGACACGACGAGCCTCTTCCCCCGCCGCGGCCGGCCTGGCAGACTTGTGGGGGCAACGGACCGGACTGGGACATGCGGCAACCGATCGGATCGGGCCTCCGGGAGACGACGAGCCATGAGAGCACGCAACGGCATTGCCTTCCTCCTCCTCGCCGCGGGAGCGGCGTGGGTCGCGCCCGAGTTGCGGGCGCAGACGCCCGCCGAAATGGCGCAGACCGCGGCGTTTGCCGCGTCGCACCAGAACGAGGACGGGGGCTTCAGTGACCAGGCGGTGGGCCAGCCCTCAACGTTGGGCGCGACCAACGCGGCGATCCGGATCCTTCACTACGTGGGCGGCTCGGTGCCGGACGTGCTGGGATGCGTGAAGTTCGTCCGGTCCTGCCGCGTGCCGGGGGGCGGCTTCTCGTCGCGGCCGGGGGGTAAGCCCGACCCCATCACCACCGCGGTGGGCCTGCTCGCGGCGTCCGAGCTGAAGATCGACGACCCCGACATGATCCGCGAGTCGGTTGCCTACCTCGGCCGCCATGCGCGGGCCTTCGAGGAGGTCCGGATGGCGGCCGCCGGGCTCGAGGCGATCGGCGTCACGTCGCCGGATGCCCCGCGCTGGGATCACCAGATCCAGGCGATGCGCAACCCGGGCGGGACGTTCGGCACCGGCGCGGGCATCCCGTTCGCCACGGGGGGCTCGGCCGCCGCGATCCTCCGGCTGGGCATGCCGCTCGAGAACCGCCAGGCGATCGTCAAGGCGATCCTGGCCGGTCAGACGCCCGAGGGCGGCTTCTCGAGAGACGGCGGGCCGCCGGACCTGTCGAGCAGCTACCGGATCGTCCGGGCGCTCTACATGATGCGCGAGCGTCCCAACCTCGATAACCTGCTGGGCTTCGTCGCGAGGTGCCGCAAGTCGGACGGGAGCTACTCCGTCACCCCCGACGGAAAGGGAAGTCTCGGCGGCACGTATCTGGGGACGATCCTGACCTACTGGTCGCGGCAGCTCATGGGCCTACCGGCGGTCGTCGAGACGGCGGGCTTCCGTCCGATGGTGGCCGGCGACTCGCTCGACGGCTGGGAGGGGGACAGGCAGCTCTGGTCGGCGAAGGACGGGGCGATCATCGGCCGGTCCAGCGGTCTGGATCACAACGAGTTCCTGGCAACGACCCGGCCCTATGGCGACTTCATCCTGTCGATGAACTTCCGCCTGGAGCACGGCCAGGGGAATAGCGGCATCCAGTTCCGCAGCGTCCGGGTTCCGGGGCATGAGATGTCGGGCTACCAGGCGGACATCGGCGAGGGCTTCTGGGGCGCGCTTTATGATGAATCCCGGCGGAACATGGTGCTCGTCTATCCCCGGTCCGAGGCCGTGCGCGGGCTCCGCCGCTCGGGCTGGAACCACTATGTCATCCGCGCGATGGGCGACCGGATCACGCTGACGCTCAACGGTCAGGACTCGGTGCGGCAGTACCGCGAGCCCGATCCTCGCATCGCCCGCGAGGGGCTGGTGGCCGTGCAGATGCACGCAGGCGGGTCGATGGAGGTGCAGTTCCGCGACATCCTGATCCAGCCGCTGCCCCGACCAGTCGCTACGGAGCCGACGCAGCCGGGGTTCCGGATCCGCACCCTGCGCACCGACCACGGCGAGCGCCGGTATACGGTGTATGTGCCCGAGGGATACGACGGCACGAAACAGCTCCCCGTCGTCCTGTTCCTGCACGGCTCGGGCGAGCGGGGCAGCGACGGCGTCACGCCGGCGCAGGTCGGGCTCGGCCCGGCGATCCTGGGTCGTCAGGGGGGAATCCCGGCGGTCGTCGTCTTCCCGCAGGCCCGGCAGAGCTGGGCGGCGGATTCGGCCGACGGCGCTGCCGCGCTGAAGGCCCTCGACGAGGTGATGCGCGAGTACAAATGCGACCCGAAGCGCGTGATCCTCACCGGGTTGTCGATGGGCGGCCGCGGGAGCTGGGACATCGCGACTCGCCACCCCGAGCGTTTTGCGGCCGTCGTGCCGATCTGTGGACCAGGAGACGTGGAGTCGACCTCCTCGCTCAGGAACATCCCGGTCTGGACGTTCTGCGGAGACGCCGACCGGGAGGAGACCGTGCTCAACCTGCGGACCATGGTCGACACCCTCCAGCGGCTGGGCAGCCCCGCGCGGCTCACCGAGTACCGCGGCGTCGGCCACAATAGCTGGGATCGGGCCTACAACAGCCCCGGCCTGATCGAGTGGATGCTCACCCAGAGAAAACTTTGAGGCCCGCGAGTTCCGACCAAATCGAGGGGATCGAGAGGTTCGGGCTCCCGGGTGTCGGCCCGGCGCCCGGTCGGGGGATGATTCATTGAATCGAGGAGAATGCTCGATGTATCGAGGCGACGGACGGCGGCGGTGGCGGCGGGTCGGTGCGGTGCTCGTCGCGCTGGCGGCGGTGGTCGTGGCGCCCGGCCTGGGCGCCGCGGCGTGGGGGCAGGAGAGCGGCGCGGGCACCAGGGCCCAGGCCGCCGAGATCCGCGATCGCGCGGGGCTGTTCGGGGCCGATGCGATCGCCTCGGCGCAGGGCGAGCTGACGCGGGTGGCGAGGGAGACGGGCGCGTCGATCATCGTCGAAACGATCGACTCGCTCGCCGGCGAGTCGGTCGAGCGGATCGCGATCGAGCACGCGCGGCACTCGGGGATCCGCGGGCTCTTTGTGCTGATCGCGCGGAAGGAGCACAAGCTCGAGGTGCTCGGCTCCGGTCGGTATCGGGATCTTCTGACGAAGGATCATCTTCGCGCGATCCAGAGCGCGTTCCTCGAGGGATTCCGCCCGCAGGATTACAACGAGGGGTTGAAGCGCGGGGTCGCCGAGCTGGCGCGCGTGATGGCCTCGGCCCGACGGTCGGCGGCCAATGTGGCCGATGCGCCCAATGCCCCGTCCCCGGCTCTCGGTGGGACGGCGACATCGACGAACGCCGCCGCCGCGGCCTTCGGGTCGAATGCAGGCGGGGACTCGCCGCTGGTGGCGCGGAACCAGGTTCGCCTGACGCTCGCCGGGGCCCGCACGATCCTGGCGGCGGCTGAGGTGAAGGCGCGCGAGCTGGGAGTCAAGTCGAACATCGCCGTGGTCGACGCCGGTGGACACCTGATCGCGTTCGAGCGGATGGAAGGCGCGCGGCCGGCGAGCGCGTACACGGCGATGACGAAGGCGGCGACGGCGGCCACGTTCCGCCAGTCGACCGGTCCGCTGCCTCCCGGTTCGCCGCATCCCGATCCGCTCCTGAACATCAGTCTTCAGAACGCCGCGGCGGCCAGCGGCGGCAAGCTCACCACACTCTTTGGCGGCGAGCCGGTGAAGCTCGACGGTCAGGTCATCGGAGGAGTCGGGGTCGGCGGCGGGACCGGCGAGCAGGACGCCCAGGTCGCTCGCGCCGGAATCCAGGCGCTGCTCGACCAGGTCGCCAGGGGCGAAGGCGGCCGGTAACGGTCGGAGTCGTTCACGATGTCCACCCGCGACGATCATCGATCCCGGGGGCGCCTGCGGCGCCCCCGGGTCGGCTCAGGGATGGATCTCCTGGGCCAACCAGCGACCGGCGTCGTCCCGGCGGTAGTTCCAGCGATTCTGCGGATTGCCGTCGAGCTCGAGGTGGTCGACTTCAACCGGGTCCAGGATGAGCAGGCCGAAGGTGTCGAGCGGCGAGGCAGGATCGGTGGGCGTCTCGATGAACGGCACGGAGGGATCGCGCGGCGCGGCCGGAGTCGGCCAGGTGAAGGCGTGCCGAGTCGCCTCGGCCAGCTCGCGCCAGATGTCGCGGCGGGCCCTCTGCTCATCTTCATCCCCGCCGGTCGCGCCGACCAGCGTGGCGCGTCCGCTCAGGCGGAACTGCTCGCGAGTCATGGGAAAGTACCAGCAGGCCTCGGCCCAGGGAGACGCCTGGATTTCGCGAGCCTTGGCGGAGCGGAGGTCGGTCACCGCGGTGATCTGGTCGGACTTGCCCAGGAAGCCGCGGAAAACGACCGTGCGATTCGCGGGGCGTCCGTCGGGACGCACGGTGGCCAGTTGCAGGTAGCGTGATTGGGCCACGTGACGATTCCGGTAGAGGGCAAGAGCCAGCGAGGCTCGCCACAAGGGTTCGGTGGGGTCGGTCACGGGCGAGAGTTCCGTATCGGTTATTCGAGCGGCGACAAGTAGTCCGGCTGATCGGTCTATTCTCAACGCCCACCGGGCGGTCGCGAAAGTCCCTACTCCCGTCGGAATTGCGCACCGCGGCGCCCGCAGACGCGCCTCGGCAGTCGTGGCGGCATGTGGACTATCCTTTATGCTAGAACGATCGTAGTATAGATTGGCGTGCATGCCATCCTGAGCGTGACATGGCCCACTTCGAGTGCCAGGTCTTCCCGTGAGGGCTGGAACGCCGGTGAGTCCAATCGAGGGCGTGTGATCGATCGGAGAGTCGCGCCCTGCGATCGGCTCCTCGAGGGCGGCGATCCGGCAGTCGCCTGCGGAGAATCGACGGGCCGGAAGGTCCCACCCCGGCGAGAATCGGCGGAGTCCTCTCGATGCTGGAGATTTTCACCCGGCTGTTCGACGCGTCCGACTTCATGCCGCGGTGGTACTGCGGCAACTGGTCCGATGCGCTCGGCTGGCTTCATGTTTTCTCGGACCTTGGGGTCTGGACGGCCTATGTCGCGATCCCGTGTGTGCTGGGATTCTTCGTGTTGAAGAAGAAGGATGTGCCGTTTCCACTTATTTTCTGGCTTTTTTGTACGTTTATCCTTGCCTGCGGCTCGACGCATCTGATGGAGGCGATCATCTTCTGGTGGCCGGCGTACCGGCTGGACGGAGTGCTGAAGCTGTTCACGGCGGTGGTGTCGTGGGGGACGGTGCTGGCGCTGGTGCCGGTGACGCCGAAAGCGCTGGCGATGCGCGGCCCGGAGGAGCTGGAGCGCCGGGTGTCGGAGCGGACGGCCGAGCTGGCGCGGGTCTCCGAATCGCTGGGCGCTGAGATCCTCGAGCGGCGCCGGGTCGAGGAGAGGCTGCGTGAGCAGCGCGAGTGGTTCCGGGTGACGCTCTCGAGCATCGGAGATGCGGTGATCGTCGCCGGGCTGCGGGGCGAGGTGTCGTTCATGAATCCGGCCGCCGAATCCCTGACAGGCTGGAGTCGACGCGACGCCGAGGGACGCCCGCTCGAGGAAGTGCTGGCCGTCCGCGACGACGGGACAAAGCCCGCGAGCGTCGGGTCGCTCTCGGTGGCGGAGTTGTTGTGCCAGGCCGTGGATGCGGGCTACACCGGGCACGGTGTGCTCACGGCGAGAGATGGTCGCGAGGTCCCCATCGAGGAGATCGGCACCCCGATCCGAGGCGACGGAGGCTCGCCGCTGGGGGTCGTGCTCGTCCTGCGCGACGTGAGCGAACGGCGCCGTGCCGAGCAAGTGCTGCGCGAGAGCGAGGAGCAGTTCCGTAGCCTGGCCGACTCGATCCCGCAACTCGCCTGGATGGCCGGGCCGGACGGGTCAATCTCCTGGTACAACCGCCGCTGGTATGAATTCACTGGCAAGCCGCCCGAGGATGACCTGGGCTGGGGCTGGCAGTCGCTGCACGACCCGAAGGTGCTGCCGCGAGTCCTCAAGAAGTTCCGCGCGGCGATCGAGGCCGGTGAGCCGTGGGAGGATACATTTCCGCTCCGGCGGCATGACGGGGCGATGCGGTGGCACCTGTCGCGAGCCCTGCCGATCCGCGACGAGCGTGGACGAGTGGTCCGCTGGTTCGGCACCAACACCGATATCACCGACCGCATGGAGATGGAGGAAGCCCTCAAGCAGGCGAACCGCCACAAGGACGAGTTCCTGGCCACCCTGGCCCACGAGCTGCGCAACCCCCTGGCGCCGATCCGGAACTCGCTGCAGATCCTCCAGCGCCCCGAGGCGACCCCGGACGACACGGCTACCGCCATCGAGATGGCTGAGCGCCAGGTTCGCCACATGGCCCGGATGCTCGACGACCTGCTCGACGTCGCCCGGATCAGTCGCGGCCGCCTCGAGCTGCGAGTCGAGCCCGTCGACCTCATCGCC
>JAKAUH010000689.1 GCA_021818605.1 Planctomycetota bacterium | reverse complement strand
GGCAGTTCATCCTGGGGTTGTTGCGGCGGATCGATCAGGAGGGCTGGGTGAACTCGAAGGCGTGGAAGTACCTGCACGGCGGAGCAGCCCAGGCCGACGAGAAACCAGAGACAGGAAAGCAGAAAAGAGGCAAGAAGGACGCAAGCAGTTGAATGTGCGAAAACCCCCGGCGCGGTGCGTCACCACAGCGCCGGGGGGGTGGACTCTGAGTCGGTTCCGCGGGGCGAAACCTGGACCTCAAAGCCGGCAAGCTCAGGCTACCAGGTGAAGCTCCAAAGGGCCAGCCGTGCGCGCGCACGGCGGCCCGGGAATCGGCCGGTTTTCCGGTTCATTCCAGGAAGAAGGGAGCTTTGCGATGGCAGATTCCTCATTGCGCGTGGTCGTGATCGGCGGCGGCATCGGCGGGCTGTGCCTGGCTCAGGGCCTGAAAAAAGCGGGAGTCGCCGTGTCGGTGCACGAGCGCGACCGCTCGCCGACGGCCCGGCTTCAGGGCTATCGCATCCACATCAGTCCGCGAGGCGCGCGGGCGCTCCAGGAATGTTTGCCAGGTCATCTCTGGCAGGCGTTCGCAAACTCGTGCGGCCGTTCGTTGAACTCGTTCCGGTTCCTCACGCACCGGATGGAGGAACTGTTACGGGTCGAGTCACCCGAGGACGGCAACCTCGAGCGGCACTACTCGGCCAGCCGGAGCCGGCTGCGCCAGGTGTTGCTGGCGGAACTCGACGAGGTCGTTCACTTCGACCGGATCTTTACCCGGTACGAGATCCTGGCGCATGGCGGGGTGCGGGCTCATTTCGAGGACGGCCGCTCGGCCGAGGGGGACGTGCTCGTCGGCGCGGATGGTGGAAACTCGCGGGTACGCCGGCAGCTCTTGCCTCAGGCCGAGCGGATCGACACGGGCATCCGCGCGCTGGGCGGCAAGGTCATCCTGGACGACCGGACGCGAGCCGAGCTGCCGGCGAGTCTGCTCCAGGGGCCGACGCTGGTGCGGGCGCCGGGGGCTCATGCGATGTTTCTGGCCGTGCAGGAACTGGTCGGGCCGGATGGGAGGGCCGATTCGCGCGACGTCGGTGCTGGCGAATCCCACCCGATCGCGGACCTGCGATTCGAGGACAACCAGAGTTACCTGATGTGGGGGCTCAGCGGGCGCGGGGCGGATTCGGGCTTTCCGACCGAGCGGGGGCAGATGACCGATGAGGCGCTCCGCGACCTGGCGCTTCGGGTCTGCTCGGACTGGCACCCGGCGTTCTTGCGGATGATCCGGATGACCGAGCCGTCGACGATCGGCGTGATCGCGATTCGGACCTCGCGGCCCGTCGAACCCTGGCCGACCGGGCCGGTGACGCTGATCGGCGATGCGATTCACAGCATGACGCCGTATCGCGGCATCGGCGGCAACGTCGCGCTGCGGGACGCGAGTCTGCTGGCCCGGAACTTGACGGCCGTGCAGCGCGGTGAGGCGTCGCTGATCGAGGCGATCCACGACTACGAGACGGCGATGATCGACTACGGCTTCAAGGCCGTGCAAAGCTCGCTCCAGGCGGCCGAGCAGGCGCATGCCTCCAGTGCGCTCCAGCTCTGGATCGGCAACGCGCTCTTCCGGCTGGTCAACCGGCTGCCGGCGCTCAAAACGCGGATGATGCGCGGTGATGATTGACAACCTGGCCCGGAAGGGCGGAGTGCATAGAATGAATCTGAAAGAGCACTCTGGACCTCAGCCGAGGCGACCATGCGGACGACGAACGATCGTGATCAGCGACCTGCTGGAGACGGGCGGACGGCGATCCTGCTGATCGCACACGGCAGCCGGGAGGAATCCGCGAACCGCGACCTGCGCGAGCTGGCCGAGCGGCTGGCTGGATCGGGACCAGCCGGTCGCTCGATCGTTGTCGCGAGCTTCCTCGAGCTGGCGGAACCCGACATCGCCACGGGTGGCGATCGGTGCGTCGCGTCGGGCGCCGAGCGGGTGCTGATGGTGCCCTACTTTTTGTCAGCGGGCGTGCATCTGAGGCGAGATCTCACCGCGGCGCGCGATGAGCTCGCGGCGCGGCATCCGGAAGTGGAGTTCCACCTCGGCCCGCCGCTGGGCCCTCATCGGCTGCTCGACGAGCTGGTAAGGGCGCGGATCGGCGAGCTCGAGACGTCAATCGAGCGAGGAGCTGGGTAAGACATCGAGTCCCTGACGAAATGGGGACAGGCCTCTCGAAGACTCGGTGGGGACGGGCTCCTTCCTGCATTGGAGCCCGTCCCCCTGATTTCACTCAGGGCGTCTTGCCGGATTTGCCCCACAGGGCGGAGCGGTCCTTTATTTCGTCTTCGCGGAGGGAACGGCCCCCGCCGGGGCGACAGCGGCCACTGGGATCACGACTGGCGTCGTGTTGACGGTGGCGGGGATCGGGCGGGTAGCTGCATCCCGCGCCGCCTCGCGGGCGGCGTTAGCCACCGGTCCCCAGAAGACGCCGAGCAGGACGGTCAATCCGGCACAGGCGGCGACTGACGCGGCGACGGGCCAGCCGCCGCCGAACCGCGACTCCTCGCCGGCCGGGGCGAGGTACATCAGGACCACGATTCGCAGGTAATAGTACGCGCCCACAGCCGCGTTGAGCACGCCGATCACCGCGAGGATCATGAAGTTCCACGACTGTTCGAGATCCTGGGCGGCCAGGGCGGAGGCGAAGATCTCGAACTTGCCCCAGAAGCCCAGTAGCGGGGGGATTCCGCTCAGGCTCAGCAGGCAGACCGCCAGCGCGGCCGCTGGCCACGGCTGCGTCCAGCCCATCCCCGAGAGCTGGCGAACTGTCTCGACCCGCCGGTCGCCCAGCCGCAGGCCGATGATCACGCCGAAGGCGCCCAGCGTCATCAGCGAGTACGCCACCAGGTAGAAAAGGATCCCCTCGGCCCCATGATAGAGCTCGGTCCGCTGCTCGCCGTTGGCGAAGGCGACCGTGACGCCGATCATCAGGTAGCCGGCGTGGGCGATTGACGAGTAGGCCAGCAGCCGCTTGAGGTTCTCCTGCAAAAGCGCCACGAAGTTGCCCAGCGTCATGGTCGCCGCCGCGATGACCCAGCAGAGCATCACGGCCTTCTGCGACAGCTCGATCGACGTCGAGAACATGAAGGTCAGTGCGCGGAGCATGGCCAGAAAGCCGACCGCCTTCGGCACCCATGACAGGAGCGCGGCGATCACCGTGGGCGAGCCCTGGTAGACGTCGGGTGCGTAGAAATGCAACGGCACTGCCGCGACGCGGAAGCAGAGCCCGGCCATGACGAAGACCAGCGCGACCAGGCCCAGCCCGACGTTGGGCATGCCGGGGACCTTCGGGATCAGGTAGGACGCCGCCTTGAGGTTGCCGACGCCGGTGAGGCCGTAGAGGTACGCCAGGCCGAAAAGCAACAGGCCCGAGGCGAAGATGCTGAGGTAAAAATACTTGGTCGCCGCTTCCTGGGTTGAGGGCGTCCGGCGCGAGAGGTAGAGCAACAGGTAGGTCGGGATGCTCACCAGCTCGAGGCCGACGAAGAGGAAGACGACATCGTTGGCCGCGGCGACCAGCATGGCACCGGCGTTGACCATCACGAGGGCCCCGAAGAACTCGCCGGCGCGGTCATCGGACGGCTCGTCGTGCGCCAGGCCGATCACGATGAATCCGGTGAGCAGGAGGACCAGGCGAGACCAGAAGGACATCGCGTCGTTGATGGCCACGGAGGCGTAGACATCGGTGTGGCGGCCGGCGTTCCACAGCAAGGCAGCGGTCGAGGCGAGCAGGGCCCAGGTCGCCATGCGGCACCAGAAGCGCCTCGGCTGGGAGATGAAAGCCGAGAGCGTCATCATGGCGACGGCCGAGAGCAGCAGGATCAGCTCGGGGGCCAGGATCGCGGCCGTGCGGATCACGGCCTCATACGAGTTCGTCGCCATCGTCACTTGCCGCCTTTCTTGGAGTTGCCGTCTTCGCTTTTCTTGTCGGCCCTGGGCTGAGGAGCCGCGCCGGCCTTGTTTCCGGCTTCGCCTTCGCCCTTCTTCGTCCCGGCCTCGGACTTCGCCCTGCCGTGCGGAGCCTCGCCCTTCGGGTGCGCGCCGCCACCCTCGCTCTTCTTTGGCTCGCCCCTGGGCACGGGCGGCGCGCCCATGTTATTCCCGCCCCCGCGCCTCGTGTTGCGGGGCGCCTCGCGGGCGGTCTTGTCGTGGAAGTCGGCGAGGATGCGCTCGCGCTGGAGCTGCAGGTTGTTGATCAAATCGTTAACGGGCGGCTGGATCTGCTCGATGATGGGCCGGGGATACACGCCGATGGCCACGATCAGGAACATCAGGGGCGCCAGCCCGGCGATGTCGTGCCAGCCCAGCGGCGGGCACGAGGCCGGTGCGCCGTGGTGGTCGTCGCCAGCGTGCTCGTGGGAACTGGCGTGCGAACTGTCCTCGCCGTGGACTTCGGGTACCCGCAGCGGGCCGAAAACCACGCGGCGGAGCATCCAGAGCAGGTAGTACGCGCCCAGGATCATGCCGGTGGCCGCGAGCACGCCGGCCTTCGGGCTGGCGGCAAAGGAGCCGATGAGGATCGGGAACTCGCCGACGAATCCGTTCAGGCCCGGCAGCGCCGCCGAGCCCAGCGATGCCAGGATGAAGAAGAATGCCAGGAGCGGCATCACCTTCCAGAGGCCGCTCATCTCGTCCATCGAGCGCGTGTGATATCGCTCATAAATCACGCCCACGCAGGCGAACAGTGCGCCGGTGGTGAGTCCGTGATTGAGCATCTGGATCACGCCGCCCTCCATGGCGGTGGCATTGAGCGCGAAAAGGCCCAGCACGATGAAGCCCATGTGGCTGACCGAGCTGTACGCCACCAGCCGCTTGACGTCCGTCTGCGCCAGCGCCGCCAGCGCGCCGTAGATGATCCCGATCACGGCGATCGTGGCGATGATTGGGAAAAGCGCCAGGGAAGCGAGCGGCGTCATCGCCAGGTTGAACCGCAGGAGCCCGTAGGTCCCGACCTTCAGCAGCACGCCGGCCAGGACGATCGAGCCGGCCGTCGGCGCCTCGACGTGCGCCAGCGGGAGCCAGGTGTGGACGGGAAACATCGGGACCTTGATGGCGAAGCCCGCCAGCAGGAGCAGGAAGACGATCACCTGCGGGGACTTCCAGTTGATGACGCTCGGCCCGGAGCGCAGGATGTCGTCGAAGTTGCTCCACTGACCGACATCCCGCCAGGCCGGCCATTCGATCGAGCTCAATCCGCTGGTCAGCTCGGGGATCGAGAACGTCAGCACCTTGCCCGGTGTGAAGTTGTAGTGGATGACCACCAGGGCGATGACGCCAAGCAGCGTCAGCAGGCTGCCGGCCAGGGTGTAAAGGAAGAACGTCACCGACGCCCGGCGCCGCTGCGGGCCGCCCCAGATCCCGATCAGGAAGAACAGCGGGATCAGGGTGAACTCGAAGAAGATGTAAAACAGGATCACGTCGAGGCTGGCGAACA
This sequence comes from Planctomycetota bacterium, assembly GCA_021818605.1. Taxonomy (GTDB): domain Bacteria; phylum Planctomycetota; class Planctomycetia; order Isosphaerales; family Isosphaeraceae; genus JAKAUH01. The sequence goes on along the minus strand of JAKAUH010000689.1, from coordinate 6,309 downwards.
GGCCCAGCAGCCCTGTCTCGAGTGCCAGCAGGAAGCCGAAGTGCGCGGCCACGCGGTCCTTGATGGAGGTCCACGAACTGCACATCGCCGTGATCATCAGGAGCGACGTCAGGACGAACATCCAGAGGCTAAGCCCGTCGAGGCCGAAGGCCACGCGGATGTCGGGCCGGGTCTGGTTCTCGCCCGGGCTGCCGCCCCACGAGATCCCGTACTGCCCCCGGGCATTGATGGTGGAAAACTGCGGCCCTTTCCTGGCCGGGTCGAACTGCGCCAGGAGCGCCAGGCTCGCCACCAGGGTGATCAGGCCGACGCCCATCGCCAGTCCGCGCGCCATCTGGGGGTTGTCCCGCGGGACAAACGCCAGCGCGATGCTCCCGGCGATCGGGAGGAAGATGGTGATGACCAGCAATGTCGCCATTCAAATGTCCCCGTCGGCTTTGATGACTCGCGGCGCCGTCGTGACCGCCGCGGATCGAGGCCTCGATCCGATGTACAGGAGGATGGCCAGGACACCCAGCACGACCGCCAGGGCGCCGATGCCGAACACGATGACCACCAGCAACAGCGCGACGCTGATGGCCGACCCGGCCGCGTAGTGCTGGATCAACCCGTTCTGCGTGGCCGCCAGCCGCGCCCTCGCGATCGCGCGGGGGATCAGGGCAATCCCCGTCACCAACCGGTCGACCACGTAGTCGTCGAAGATTCCGCTGAGCCAGGCGATCGCCCGCAGCGGGCCGACGACGAGAATCCCGTAGATCTCATCGACATAAAACTTGTTCAACGAAGCCTGGTAGAGCGGGCCGGACGCCGCTCGCACGCGGCCCGGCAGCGGACTCGGCTTGCCGTACATGACGTACGCCAGCCAGATCCCGCCGACGCCGACCGCTGTGCCCAGCAGGGCAGTGACGATCGAGAAGCCATGCTCGGCCGTCCCGAGCGTCTCGAAGGCCAGAGTCTTCTCCATGTGCCGGTCAAACCACTCGACTGGGCCGCCGGCGACCGGCCACGTCAGCAGGCAGATGAAACCGATCAGCACCGTACAACCCGCGAGGATCATGAGCGGGACCGTCATGACCAGCGGCGACTCGTGGCCGATCTCATGGTGGCCATGGCCGTGGGCATCGGCGCTGTGGGCGTCATGACCGTGAGCATCGGCCATGCCGGCGACCTCGGGGTCATCCGGGCTCGGTAGCTTCTCTGGTCCCCAGAAAGTCATGAAGAACGCGCGGCTGGTGTAGAACGCCGTCAAGAAGGCCGTAAGGATGGCCAGAAGATAGATCACGTTGTACACCCAGCTCCACGACAGATGCAACTCGCGTGCGACGTGCGTGGCGCCGGCGACAGCGCCGATGGCACCCAGGATCTCGTCCTTGCTGAAGAACCCGGAGAACGGCGGCAAAGCGATCAGGCCGACCGCACCCACGGCAAAAGTCCAGTAAGTCACCGGCATCCGGTTTCGCAGGCCGCCGAAGCGCCTCATGTCGATCACGTCGCCCATCGCGTGCATCACGCTACCCGAGGCAAGGAACAAGAGGGCCTTGAAGAACGCGTGGGTGAACAGGTGAAACATCGCCGCGACCACGGCGAGCTGTGCCACGTCGCCGACGCCCGATCCCAGCGCCATGAACATGTAGCCGAGCTGGCTGACGGTTGAGTAAGCCATCACCCGCTTGAGGTCGAACTGCGTCAACGCGATCGCCGCCGAGAGCAGCGCGGTGAGACAGCCGGTGACGGCGATCACGATCTGGACGCCGGGCGCCAGGCTGATCATCGGCATGGACCGGGCGATCAGGTACACGCCGGCCGTGACCATCGTCGCGGCGTGGATCAGCGCCGAGACGGGCGTCGGGCCCTCCATCGCGTCGGGCAGCCAGGTGTAGAGCGGGATCTGGGCACTCTTGGCCGTCGCGCCCCAGAAGAACAGCAGCGAGATCCCGACGATGGCGGAGTGTTGGATGATCACAGGATCAGTGGCCCTGGCGGCCTCGAAGACCGCGCCGTAGCTCAGGTCGTGACCGGGCATGACCGTCCAGAGCCAGAAGATCGCGATGGCGAACCCGAAGTCGCCCACGCGATTCACGAGGAACGCCTTCATCGCGGCGGCCGCCGCCGAGGGCCGCGCGTACCAGAAGCCGATCAGCAGGTAGCTGCACGCGCCCACGCCCTCCCAGAAGACGTAGGTCAGCAGGTAGTTGTTGGAAAGGACCAGCCCTGTCATGGAGAAGACGAACAGGCCGATCAGGGCGAAGAAGCGAGGATATCCGGGGTCGCCGGACATGTAGCCGATCGCGAAGATCGCCACCAGGCACGAGACGAACGTCACCATGGACATCATCATCGTGCTCAGGCCGTCGACCCGCATCTCGATCGGGACGTCCAGGCCGCTGAATGTCATCCAGTTCGAGGCGACGGCGGTGACCTCCGGCCCGGCCGAGGCGAACGTCCCCAGCGAGACGAGGAACGCCAGGCCGATGCCGGCGACGACCGGAATGTGCGCCAGGCCCCGGAGCTGACGTCCCGCCGCCGCGGCAATGAGCGCACCCAGCAGCGGGAAAAATGGGATCAACCAGGCGTTATTGACGAAGAAACCGTGGTCCGTCGTGGGCATGGAAGCGACTCTTTCATTCGGGCGAAACGGCGGCTCGACGCGGCCTGCGGGTCCAGGATGAGGCAAGCAAGCGATGCGGAGACCGTCAATCCCTCGTCACGATCCAGGGCTGGACGGGGTGGGCCGGCTCGACGCCGGCCGGCGTCAGGTTCGGGTACGACTCGGGGCCGGGGATCGCCTCGATCGGCTCGGCCTCCTCGGCGACGACGGAGGTCGGCGTCGCAGCCACGCCCTCCTCGCGGATGTCCTGCCAGAGCGTCACGTCGAGCGACGATCGCCGGTTGTACAGGATCACGATCAGGGCCAGCGCGATCGACGCCTCACAGGCCGCCACGGTCAGGATCATGATCGTGAAGACCTGGCCGGTCCAGTTGCCGTGGTAGCGCCCGAAGGCCACCAGCGACAGAGCGGTGCCCTGAAGCATCATCTCTGCCGAGAGGAACATCACGATCAGGTTGCGCCGGCTCAGGAAGCCGAGCATGCCCAGCGCGAACAGCGCGGCGCCGATCAGCAGGTAATCCCGGAGGACATCCAGCGAAAACACGTCGGTGGCGGGCATGGTCTTCGATTCCCCAGCTTGCTCGATTGCGCTTCGGTCGTTCGGTCGGTCGTTCGTTTCGACAGTACGAGGGCGAGAACCAGTTCCCGATCAGGGGCGGATGGACCCGACGGCCGCGACCTGCGCCGGGTCGTGCCCCGGCCGGATGGGACGTCGCGGGTTGGTAATCGCCACGCAGCCGATCAGGGCCACGAACAGCAGAGCCCCCGCGATGCCGGCGGTCACCAGGTGGTCGGAATAAAGCGAGGCCCCGAGCCCGGCGACATTGGGCTTCTCGGCCCGTCCGCTCGGCCGGTCAACTGGCGCCGAGGGATCGGGCGGAGGCGGCGGCTCGGAGATCTGCGCCGTCGGCGTCAGGGCCTGGTGAATAACCGGCTCGTCGCTGTCGCCCAGGAACGTTTCGAGGTTGTACGAGCGATGCAGTGCGTCCTCGTGCGCGAGACGTCCCATCGGTGACTCGTCTCCAGGAGGGCCGGTCCGGACCGTCGCGACCGAGTACACCAGGCACCAGAGCACCAGGAAGCTGATCACCGTCGCCATCGCCGGTGAGCGGGCGGCACGGTCGTAATCGGCCTTGCCTTCCATCTGGGCCAGCATGATCACGAAGAGGAACGTCACCACGACCGCCCCGGCATACACGATGATCGTCCCGGCCGCGAGGAACGGCGCATCGGCGAGCAGGAACAGCCCCGAGGTCGACAGCACCACCGAGGCAAACCAGAGTGCGCTGGCCACCGGATCCCGGCTGGTGATCGTCAGCACGGCGCCGATGACCGAGGTGACTCCGAAGATGTAAAGGAACACCGTGGGCAGCACCGGGCCTGGCGGGCTCCAGAAGGCGACAAACCCCAGGAGCCCGAGCCCGGCGGCAACGGCCCCTGCCCCGAACAGGACCCGCGGCCGCGCCACACCATGACGGTGGGGCAGCATCAGGTACGTCCCGATGGCGCCCAGGCCGACGACCAGCGCCGGGATCAGCATCTCCCCGATCGCCGACCAGGAGGGCAAGATTTCTTTCCACATGTCCATGATTCGGTTCGTCCCTTGCTACCTATCAGTTCGGCAAGCGTGGTCGGTCTGCTGGCAGCGGGGTCGTCTGGCCCCTGAGTCGCCGGATGGTTCTTATGCCTCGAGCGAGGGCAGGATCCTCGTCGCGCCCGAGTCCTCGGCCGGCGGCCGGGTGTATCGCATCGGCTCGGCGTCGCGGGTCGCGTCATACACCGAGAGCAGCTTCGCCTTGTCGAAGATCATCCCCTCGCGCGACAGGCCCGTGATGTCGTAGAGCCCCGTCAACTCGATGGCCTCGACCGGGCAGGCCTCCTCGCACATACCGCAGTAAATGCACCGCAGCTCGTCGATCACAAAGCTCTCAGGGTACTTCTCGCGATCAGGCCAGCTCGGCGGCGCCGTGGCGCCGACAATGTCGATGCAGTGCGCCGGGCAGGCCGTCGCGCACAGCATGCAGGCCACGCACTTCACCCGCCCCTGCTCGTCCTTGTTGAGCCGGTGCACCCCGCGATAGTTGGGGCTGGGGAAGTGCTGCTCCTCGGGATACTGCATCGTCACCTGGGTGCCGCGAAACGCCACGCCCGCGATGTGCCGCGCCGTGACGCCGAGCCCCTGGATGATCGGCAGGACATAAAGCTTCTCGTGCCACTTGAGTGTCGGCGGCTGGATCCGCCTGAGCTTCGGGTCGTCGGCTTTCACGGTTTCTGGCCCTTTCAATCGCGACGGCCAGGTTTCGCCTGGCCGGCTGGCTTCTGCGGTGTTTTCAACGTCTTCCGTCAATCGACCCGACCCGACCCGATCCGACCCGACCCGATCACCCGCGAATCCACTGGAGGATCGCGGCCGTTGCCACCAGGTTGACCAGCGACAGCGGGATCAGCGACTTCCACGCCAGGTCCATGAGCTGGTCGTAGCGGAACCGCGGCAGCGTCCAGCGAATCCACATCATGAACAGGATGACGCACAGCACCTTGCCCAGGATGACGCCTGTCTTGGCGAGGGCCGGGATCAAGCCGGTCTGGCTCTGGTCGAGAAGGAACGGGAAGTCCCAGCCGCCGAGAAACAGGATCACGACGAGAAAGCTCACGGTGATCACGTGCAGGTACTCGCCCAGGGCGAACATGCCGAACTTCATCGCCGAGTACTCGGTGTGGAACCCGCCGATCAACTCCTGCTCCGACTCGGGCAGGTCGAACGGAAGGCGGTTGGTCTCGGCAAACGAACTGACCAGGAAGATGAGGAATCCCAGCGGCTGCGTGAAGATCCCCCAGAACAAGAAGCCGTTCCTGTCCTGCCAGTTGATGATGTCGTTGAGGTCGAGCGAGCCGGAGATCAGGATAACGCCCAGGATCGAGAGGCCCAGCGGGATCTCGTAGCTGATCAACTGGGCGCTCGACCGCAGGCCGCCGATGAACGAGTACTTGTTATTCGAGGACCACCCCGCCAGGATCACGGCGTACACCGCCAGGCTGCCGACGGCGAAGATGTAAAGAATCCCGATGTCGATGTACGGCGCGATCTGGAAATCGACCCGGTAGCCGCCCAGCGTCGGCGCTGAGACCCCCACCGGTCCGAACGGCACGACGGCGAAGCCGATCGTTGCGGTGACGATCGCGATGATCGGCGCCAGGATATATAGCGGCTTGTTGACGTAAGACGGAACCACGTCTTCCTTCAGAAGCATCTTCGCCCCATCCGCCAGCGGCTGGATCAGGGCAAAAGGCCCACAGCGGTTAGGCCCGATCCGGTCCTGCGCGTAGGCTGCCACCTTGCGCTCGACCAGGATCAGGTACGCCACCGCGCCCTGGCTGACGCCGATCACGATCAGCATCTTGATGAGGATACCAGCGATCGGGATCATCACTTCCGGCATTCTTGGCCACTCCTGGTCTTCAGTATTCCGCTTTTCGTTTTCCGCTTTCCGGCCCGCTGGTTTCAACCGCCACGATGGCCGCCAGCGCGTCTCAAGAGCATGGCGTCGTCGATCCCGCGATGGAAGAGGCCTCTGCTCGCCACGCCCGAGCCGCGAGGACCGAAGATCGAAAAGCGAAGAACAAAGAGAGAAGACCGCAACCCGTCACTGAACACTGAATACTGAACACTCGTACTCTAGCGATACCGAGCCGAAACCTGC
>JAKAUH010000692.1 GCA_021818605.1 Planctomycetota bacterium | reverse complement strand
GATCACCGGGTTCTTCGCCTACTGGACCCGCGAGACGGGCAGCTTCATGGCGGTGGACAACTGGCGGACGATCGCCGTGCAGACGATGATCGTCGGCACCGCCGCGCTGGGGATGACCCTCATCATGATCGCCGGGGGTATCGATCTCTCGGTTGGCTCGACGGTTGCCCTGGTGACCGTCTGCATGGCGCTTTTCCTCAAGAAGGTGGACCCGCTCCTGCCCGAGTCGCTGCGCGCGATGAAGCTCACCATGCCGGTGGCGCTGGTCCTGGGCATCGGCCTGGGGGGATTGTGCGGCGCTGTCAACGGCGGGCTGATCTCCGGGCTGCGCGTGGTGCCGTTCATCGTCACGCTGGGGACGTACCAGCTCTATCGAGGCCTGGCCACCTGGCTGGCGTCGAACACGCAGGTGTACGTCTCCGAGTCGATGAAGCCCGAGTGGTTCAAGGGCGTGGTCCGGATCGTGCCCGAGCCAGCGTGGCTGCTGGTCGCGCCGGGGGTCTGGATGCTGCTTTTCCTGAGCGTGGTTCTGGCGGTGACCCTGCATTTCAGCCTGCTGGGCCGCTATGCCTACGCGATCGGATCGAACGAGTCGACGGCCCGCCTCTGCGGGATCAACGTGCCGGGGATGAAGGTGGTGATCTATGCCCTCGGCGGCTTGGCGACCGGGCTGGCCGGCGTGCTTCAGTTTGCCTACCTCGGGGGCCTGGGCGACCCGACGACTGCCGTCGGGCTCGAGCTCCAGGTGATCGCCGCGGTGGTGATCGGAGGCGGTAGCCTCAGTGGCGGCGAAGGGACGGTGCTCGGTACCCTCATCGGCTGCCTGATCATGTCGGTTCTTCAGAACGGGTGCGTCCACGCCGGAATCCCGCGGGCCAGCCAGGATATCCTCATCGGCGTGATCATTGTCGTCGCCGTGGCCCTCGACCGGATTCGCCGTCGTGCCCCGGCTTGAGGCATTAATCCATCAATCGATGTGGCGTGCTCCGGTTGACACGAATCTGTCGTCCAACTAGGATGCCGGCCGTTGAGAAGGGAGGATAACCCGCGCGTCGCGTCGCGTCGCGCAGCCGAAGGCCAGGCGGTTTGCTGGCCAGCAGTCATGCCCGACCCCATCTCCCCGGCGAGGACGGACCCTGGGGAAACTGATTAAGGTGGACAAGAAGGGATATCCGATGATTTGGGGGAACCTGTCAGCGAGCGAGTAAAGCTCGTTGTGCTGTGAGCCTTGGACCACGCACAAGGAAGTGCCTCTCGAATGGCCAGCACATCCATCAACGCCCGTCCCCGTCGAGCCGGCAGGTCGAAGGATGTCGGGTCGGTGGCCCGGCGGCTTCCTCAGCCGGGGAGGTCGGAGCGGGTGGATGCCCCGGTTCGTCGTCGGATCGCGTCGAACTTCGCGTTCCTGAGCGTCGCCGAGCTGATCTGCCGAACGACCTCGGTCCTGGTGATGCTCTACCTGGCCAAGACGCTGGGCGTGGAGAGCTACGGCCGGATCGAGTTTGCGTTCAACGTGGTGTTCTGGCTGGTGTTGTTGCTGCGGGATAGCAGCGACTACATCGTGACCCGAGAGCTGTCGCGGCATCCCAGGCTGATCAGTCCGCTGGTCGACCATGTGCTGGCGTACAAGTCGATGTTCGCGCTGGTGCTGTTCACGGGCCTGACGTTCGTCGGTTCGCTGACTCTTCGGGAGTCGACCGACCGGACGATCATGGCACTGTACGGCCTGATGCTGTTCACGGCGGCGATCGGCCTGGACTACGTGTATCGCGGCACCGAGCGCATGGGGCTGGTGGCGGTCTCGCTGTGCGTGCGGACGGGGATCTACGCGATCGGAGTGTATAGCCTGCTTGGCGGAACGCCGCGAGTCGACGCGGTGCCGGTTGGGCTGGCTGGCGGAGCGAGCGGGGCGACCGCGGTGCTCATGTACAACGCCACGCGGGTGGTCTGGGTGCCGATCTGGCTGACGATCGGCGAGTTCAGCGGGATCGCGATCGTCTGGGCGAGCTACCTGCGGGGCTACCGGATGCCGCGGCCCCGGCTGGGCCTGCGGTTCCTGTCGATCATCGTCCAGCGGGGTCGGAAGGTCTGCCTGATGCAGCTCTCCCAGGCGATGATCAATGTGGCGGACTTTCTGGTGGTGGGGTTCCTTAGCTCGTGGGCCGACATCGGCCGGTATGGTGCGCCCCACCGGCTTTCGACCGCGCTTCTGACCTTCGGGTTGATCCTCCAGCAGGCCGCGTTCCCGACGCTGGCGCGGCTGTGGCGGCAGACGGCCTGTGCAGGGCGCGAGGCGCTCGATTCACTGGTGGAGGTACTGGTCACGGGCCTGTTGCCAATTGCCGTGGGTTGCACGGTCCTGTCGGATTCGCTGGTCCACCTGTTCCTGAACACGGATTACAAGGGCGCGGGCTTTCTGCTGGCGGTGGGGATCTGGCGGGCACCGCTGTTGATCCTGGCCTACCTGTACCAGACGACGCTGATCGCGCTGAACCGCGAGGCGGTGGGCGTGCGAGCCCTGACCACCGCGGCCCTGGGGATCTGGCCGCTGGTGGCGCTGTTGCGGTGGTGTTTCGGACTGGCGGGGGCGTCGGTGGGCGTGCTGCTGGTGGGCCTGGCGCTGGTACTCATCGGCTACGCCAGCCTGGCCCGCGAGGGCCGGCAGCCCGCCTGGCATCATCACCTGGGCCGGCCGATCGTGGGGTGCCTGGCGATGGTGCCGGTGTGCCTGTCGCTCCAGCAATATGACGTGCGGCTGGCGATCCTGGGCGGGGCGGTGACCTACATCGCCGTGTGGCTGGCTCTCGGTGGCATGGGCCACACCCGGTCGTGGCGGGCGATCCTGGGTACGCCGGCCCGGTCGTGAGAACAGTCCAGGCGACTGGAGTCGGGCGCGACTCGGCTCGCAGCGCAACGAGAACCAGGAAGACCCGGCCGCGACCCGGCAATCGGGATGGGACAGTCGCGACGTGTCAGGAGGGCACCCGTGAAGTTCTGCATGGTGACGACGTTCTTCGGGGCGCACAGTTTCGGCGGGGATGCCGCATACGTGGAGCGGCTCTGTCAGGCGCTCTGCCGCCGCGGGCATGAGGTCCACGTCTTCCACTGCGTGGATGCCTTCGAATCCGTGCGCGGCGACCACCCGCTCCGCGACTACACGCCGGCCGACGGGCTGCACATCCACCCGCTCAAGAGCAAGTACGGCATCCTGTCGCCGCTGTCGACGCAGGCGACCGGGCGCCCGTGGTTCAAGTCCGGCCCGTTGCGCGAGCTGCTCGACGATCCGGGCACGGACGTGATCCACTTTCACAACATCTCGCTGGTCGGCGGTCCGGGCGTGCTGGGCCTCGGGACGAACCGCCGGGCCGCGCGAATCATGACGGCACACGAGCACTGGCTGATCTGCCCGATGCATCTTCTGTGGAAGTACGACCGGCAGCCGTGCAACGCGCCGAACTGCGTGACCTGCTGCCTCGCCGGCCGGCGGCCGCCGCAGGCCTGGCGGCTGACGCGAGCCATCGAGGCCGGCCTGCGCCGACTCGACGCGCTGGTGTTCCCGAGCCGTCATGCACTCGAGGAGCACCGCGCGCGGGGCCTGGGCGCGTTCGTGCCGCTGGTGCACCTGCCCTATTTTCTTCCCGATGGCTGGTCACGCGGCGTCGAGGACGAACCGCCGCCGCCGAGCGATCGACCCTACCTGGCGGCCGCTGGCCGGCTGGTGAAGATGAAGGGATTCCAGCGCCTGATTCCCCTGATGCGTTACCTGCCCGAGGCTGACCTGCGGATTGCCGGCACGGGGCCGTACGAGGCCGAGTTGCGTGCACTGGCTGCCGATCTCCCGAACGTGCGCTTTGAGGGGCTGCTCGGCGGCGCCTCGCTGGCGTGCCTGTTCCGGGGCGCCCGCGCGGTGGTCGTGCCCTCGCTCTTTCCCGAGACCTTCGGCTACGTGGTGCTCGAGGCGTTCGCCGTGCGGACGCCCGTCATCGTGCATCAGGGGGGTGGCGCGATTCACGAAACGGGTGTGCAAAGCGGCGGCGGACTCGGCTACCGCACCGACATCGAGCTCGTGACGGCGATGCGGCGGATGCTCCACCAGCCTGGATTGCGCGAGAGTCTGGCCGCGCGCGGGTACGCGCGGCGGGTTGGCGAGTGGTCCGAGGCTCGTCACATCGAGCGCTACATGACGCTGGTCGAGGAGGCCGCCCGCGCTCGCAAGGGCTTCTCGCCGTATCGGCCCGCGCGGGCACTGGCGTCCCGGCTCGCGCAGTCGGCTGCGGGGCCGTCGTCGTTCGATCGTTGAACTCACCGTGCCAACTTGACTTAACCCGACTTGACTTGACTTGACTTGACTTGACTTGCCCGATCGCTGATTCACCACGATGAAGGAGCCTCGATCGTGCTGGCTGGACGCCGGAACCTCGCCGCGTCGACCCTGGCAACCCTCGTGTTGCTCGGCCTTGGTGCGGCCTGCTTCGCGCGGCTGCTTTCGCATCCGACCGGCCTGATCGTCGACCCCGTTCGGCCCAGCATCGACTTTGCCAATCGGGGCGATCCGCGGCCCGTTGGCAACGACCTGGTCTTTTTGTTCCTGCCGCATCACGAGGCGATTGCGCGTCGAATCGCGGACTTCGGCCACTGGCCCGTCTGGGATGCGCGCGGGTTCGCCGGCCGGCCGTTGACGGGCAACCCGCAAGCCGGGATGTCCTATCCGCCGGCCTGGATCGCCTGGAGTTTGCGAATGCCCGCGGTCCTTGGCTGGATCACGGTCGCGCATCTCTTCTGGGCCGGCGTGGGCGCCTACTGGCTGCTGCGATCGTTGGGCGTGTCGCGCTGGGCGGCCACCGTGGGCGCGGGGGTCTATCAGGCCTCGCCGTACCTCATGGCGCACACGTTTGAGGGCCACTATCCGCACGTCTGGGCGGCCTGCTGGTATCCCTGGGCGTTCTGGGCGTATCGACAGGCCAGATCCTCGCGCGCCGGCGGGCTGATGCTCGCGCCGATCCTCGCGCTGGTTTATCTGACCGGCCACCCGCAGGAGTGGCTGATGCTGGTCCTGACGCTCTGTACCTGGAGCGTCGTGGACGCCCTGCGTGCCTGGAAGGCCGGCGACTCACAGCGAGCCGTGGCGGGACTCGCCGCATGGGTGGGAGTCCTTGTCCTGTCAGTCGGTCTGGCGGCTGTCGACGCGGCGCCTCAATGGTATGCCCGTCCCTGGCTGCGGCAGAACCATATCCCGGTCCTCGAGGTCGGTATCCCGCGGCGCTATCATATCATTGGGCTGAATGTCTTTCAGTTGCTCAGCCCGTCGGCACTCGGCGGCCCGGCTGACTACTTCGGCGACGACAACTCCTGGGAGACATTGTGCTCGCTCGGTCTGGTCGCGCTGGTGCTGGCGATGGTCGGCGCGGTTCGCCATCCCGACCGCCGATTGGCCAGAGGTTGGGCCGTGCTGGCTGGCTTCGCGGTTCTGTTTGCCTGTGGACGAGCGGGAGGTCTGTATCCGCTCTGCTACACCCTTGTGCCCGGCATGAGCGGCTTCCGCGTCCCGGCGCGGTCGCTGTTCCTCGCCAACCTCGCCGCGGCGGTGCTCGCCGGGCTGGGGATGGACACTCTTCTGACGCGGATGACGCCTCGACGGGCCTGGCGCCGGTTCGCGCTGGCGGTTCTCGCAGTTTCCGCGCTGCTTCTGGCGCTGCTGGGGCTGGTGGGATCCCGAGGAGTTTCCGATCTGAAGTTCCCAGCGAGGCCGATGGCTGCCAGCCCGGTCTTGCCGCTCCGTCCGCCGTCAAGGGGGCGTGCTGAGATGGCCGCGGCCCGGGTGCTGCACGATCGTGGCTTTCAACTCGCGCTGGGCGGCGCGCTGGGGCTAGCTCTCCTGGCGACGCTGCCGATCGGCAGGCATCGACGCCGCATTCTCGCCGGTCTGCTTGGCATCGTGGCGCTCGCCGAGCTGGGCTGGCGCGGCGCCTCGCTGATCCAGGTCGCTCCGGCCCGATTGTTTACAGGACCTGATCCGATCAGCGCGACGATCGATCGCCTCGCAAGGGAATCGGGTGCCGGCGCCGGTGGTCGTTCATCCGTCCGGCCGCCGGTCCGGATCAAGGCGCGTGACGCCTTCTACGGTGACCTTCGCGCGGCGATCCACGGCATCGAGAAGACCAATATCGATGACGCTTTCCAGCTCGATCGGGCAGCCACGCTGTATGAGACACTCTACCCGATCGCGTCGCACGTCCGGCCGATGAGCGAGCGCCTGATGAGCCCTGGCGGGAAAGCGGGCTGGAAGCAGACTCGACAGGCAGTCCTGGATCGGTTGGGTGTCGCGTTTCTCGTCTCGGACCGCGTCGAGCCCGAGCCCGCGTGGCCGGTCTTCACTGAGGGGAATTTCGCGGGTTCGCGTTACGTGATCCAGCGCAATCCATCGGCCCTGCCGCGCGCTTACGTCGTTCCGGCGGCGAAGGTGCTGCCGGACGATCGTGCGGTTGTGCTGGCATCGCTCGCGAAGGTCGATCCTCGCAAATATGTCATCATGACAGCCGATCCATTCGAAGGTTGCGCATCCGCGCCACGCCAGCCTTACCTGCCTGCCGGATGGATCTCGGTCGACCCCGACCGGCCGATCATCCGCGTGACAACGCAGGCACCCGGGCTGCTGGTGATCGCCGACTCGTGGATGCCCGGATGGACGGCCACCGTCGACGGGCATCCCGCGCCCGTGCTGATCGGCAACCACGCGCAGCGCGTGGTGCCGCTTCCCGAGGCCGGCTGGCACATCATCGCGATGGAATACCATCCGCCGGGCCTTGCCACGGGGCGCACGATCTCGCTCGCAGCGGTCGTTGTCTGGTCGATCTTCGCGCTGCGCCGGGTGATGCGAGTCGCGCGATCCCGCACGCGGGTTCCGGAGAGCTCACGGGATTTGCGCCGCGCCGGAAGTTCCCTCGCCATGGCTCGACAGTCTCAGCCTGGATCCCAACCCGCTTGATTCATGGCCGGTTGGCATCCGATTTGCCCCGATGGTCGAGAGCATCAATGTCAGGTCTTTCACATCGGGCGGACAGCCCGGCATGGCGGAGACTGCGCGCCGGGCGATTGAGGATCACATGGAAGAGAGGACAAGGCAACCGGGGAGTGGGAGCATCCCCGGCGGCGATCGGCGGTTGCCGGTCGGTGCCGAGGTGATGCCGTCGGGCGGCGTGCAGTTCCGCGTCTGGGCACCGAGGCCGCGGCGGGTCGAGGTCATGCTGCAATCCGGGCCGGGCGCGCCGGGGTCGGTCCCCCTGAAGGCCGAGCCCGATGGGTATTATGCCGGCCTGGCCCCTTCGGCGGCTGCCGGAACGCGCTACCTGCTGCGTCTGGGCGGTCCGGACGGTCCGCGTGTTCCCGACCCCGCGTCGCGGTATCAGCCCGAGGGGCTGGATGGCCCATCCGAGGTCGTCGATCCCTCGGCCGCCCGCTGGACCGACCGCAACTGGCGCGGCATCCGGTCGCCCGAGGGCCAGGTTCTGTACGAGCTGCACGTCGGCACCTTCACGCCCGAGGGGACGTGGGCCGCGGCGACTGCGCAGCTCGCGCGCCTGGCCGAGCTGGGCGTCACGGTCCTCGAGGTGATGCCGGTCGCCGAGTTCGCGGGCGAGTTCGGTTGGGGCTACGATGGCGTGCTGCTCTTCGCACCCTACCACGGCTACGGCACGCCCGATGACTTTCGCCGGTTCGTGGATCGCGCCCATGCCCTCGGCCTGGCGGTCATCCTGGACGTCGTCTACAACCACATGGGACCCGGCTGCGAGCTTTACAAGCAATTCTCAAATGAGTTCTTCTCGACGATGCACAAGACCGAGTGGGGCGACTCACCGAACTTCGATGGGCCGGGCAGCGAGTCAGTGCGCGCTTTTATCCTGGCGAACGCGGGATACTGGATTGACGAGTTTCACCTGGACGGCATGCGGATCGACGGTACGCAGGCGTTGTTCGACACCAGTCCCGAACACATCCTGGGCGCGGTAGCCCGACGGATGCGCGAGGCCGCCGGAGGCCGCCGGGTGCTCGCGGTCGGCGAGAACGAGTCGCAACACGTCCGGCTGCTGCGCGACGCGGGCCGCGGCGGTCTGGGCCTGGACATGGTCTGGAGCGACGACTTCCATCACGCGGCCCGCGTGGCCCTGACGGGCCTGCGCGAGGCCTATTTCGGCGATTACCTGGGCACGCCGCAGGAGCAGATCTCGGCGCTCAAACATGGCTGGCTCTACCAGGGGCAGTGGAACCTGCGTCAGGGCAAGCGGCGTGGTACGCCCGCATGGGAAATCCCGCCGTGGGCGTTCGTGAACTACCTTCAGAACCACGACCAGGTCGCCAATTCGGGCCGGGGCGAACGGCTGCACGACCGGACGACCCGCGGCCGCCTGCGCGCGGTGACGGCGATGCTGCTCCTCGGGCCCGGCACTCCACTGCTGTTTCAGGGCCAGGAATACGCGGATCCCGCGCCGTTTCTTTATTTCAGCGACCAGAAGCCCGGCCTGGCGGAGGAGTTCGACCGCGGCCGCAAGGAGTCGCTCGCGCAGTTCGCCAGCCTGGCGACCGATGAAATGAAGCGACTTCTCCCATTCCCGGCCGATCCCGACGTCTTCCACCGGTCGAAGCTGGATCCCTCCGCGCGAGCGCGGAGCCCGCACGCCGAAGTCGAACAGATGCACCGCGATCTGCTACGCCTCCGTCGTGAGGACCCGACGATCCGCGCCGGCGTGTGTCCCGGCGCGGTGGATGGCGCCGTCCTGGGGCCCGAGGCGTTCGCACTGCGATGGTTCGATCCCGAGGGCGCGGGTGAGGATCGCCTGATGCTCGTCAACCTGGGAATCGAGCTCGGTCTGAAGGTCGCGGCCGAGCCGCTACTGGCCCCGCCGGAGGACCGCGGTTGGCGAGTGATCTGGTCAAGCGAGGACCCGCGATACGGCGGCTGCGGCACACCCGGGCCCGAGACCGAGGAGCACAACTGGCGACTTCAAGGCCACTCCGCCGTCGTCCTGGCGCCAGCGCCTCTGCCGGCCGAGGTGGACGAGCACCGAGATCCCGTCGGCACGCCCTGACCCGACCCAGCCGCGAGGACATTCGCATGGCGAACCTCATCCGGACGATCAGCGACCCCTGCCCGATTTGGTCGAGCGAGGCCGAGCCGAACGAAGTCGAGCTCCTGCGCGAGTGGATCATCACGAATGGCCTGGGCGGGTATGCCTCGGGCACCGTGTGCGGCCTGCCGACCCGCCGCTATCACGGGCTGTTGATCGCCGCGCTGCCTGCGCCGCTGGGCCGGACGATTCTGCTCAACCAGGTGCTCGAGCGGCTGGCGTTCGACGACGGCCGCACGATCGCGCTGGTGCGCGAGTCGCTCGACGGCCGTCCTGCCTGGTTGGCCGTGTGCGAGATCGCGGAATTCCGGCTCGAGGCCGGGCTGCCGGTCTGGCGCTTCGATTTCGGCGATGTCGTGCTGGAGAAACGCGTGCTCATCCCGCACTGGCAGAACACAGTACATGTCGCCTATCAGATGGTCGGCGGATCGGCCCGATCGGTGCAGATGCAGCTCCGTCCGCTTGTCCATTTCCGCTCGCACGATGCCCCGGTGGATGCGCCTCATCCGGGGAATTACCGATTCACCGCCTGGGGCGACCGCTACGAGGTCTCGGTCGCCGGGCCGATGCCGACGCTGCGCATGTTCCTTCACGGCCGGAAGCCCGCGTTCACGCTCGACACGGTGCGGACGACCGAGATCACCTTTCGGCTCGAGGCCCAGCGCGGATATCCCTCGGTGGGCGATCAGTGGAGTCCCGGGTTCTTCCACGCCGAACTCACCCGTGACGAGCCGGTCGTCCTGGTGGCCTCGGCCGAGCCGTGGGACGTGGCGCGCGCGATGTCGTTCGACGAGGCGATGCGCGCCGAGCGCCGCAGGCGCTCGCGGCTCCTGAGGATGGCGCGGCACAATCAGGCTGGCGAGGACTCCTTTCACGCCGAGCTTGTCCTGGCCGCCAGCGATTTCCTGATCAAGCCGGCCGGCC
Source organism: Planctomycetota bacterium (assembly GCA_021818605.1). GTDB lineage: Bacteria > Planctomycetota > Planctomycetia > Isosphaerales > Isosphaeraceae > JAKAUH01. The sequence goes on along the minus strand of JAKAUH010000692.1, from coordinate 1,790 downwards.
GCGTCGAGGACGCCACCCGCGCCCAGGCGGCAGGCGAGGATATTCGGACCGTGATCGCAGGCTACCACTGGTTCACCGACTGGGGCCGTGACACCATGATCAGCCTCGAAGGGCTGACGCTGAGCACCCGTCGGTTCACCGAGGCTGAGTTCATTCTGCGCACCTTCGCGCATTATGTTCGTGATGGCCTGATTCCCAACATGTTTCCCGAAGGCGAGACGCACGGCCTTTATCACACGGCCGACGCGACGCTCTGGTTCTTCCACGCGATCCATCGCTACGTTCAGGTCAGCGACGACCGCGAGACCCTCGTGGCACTCTTGCCCAGGCTGATGGACATCGCCGACCGGCACATCGAGGGCACGCACTTCGGCATCGGCGTGGACCCGGCCGACGGCCTGCTTCGCCAGGGCGCCGAGGGGTATCAGCTCACCTGGATGGACGCCAAGGTCGAAGGCTGGGTCGTCACCCCGAGGCGCGGCAAGGCGGTCGAGATCAATGCCCTCTGGTACAACGCGCTGAAGCTGCTGGAGGGCTGGGTGCGCGAGTACCGCGGTGACGAGCTCGCGGCGAGGTACGCACGACATGCTCAGCAGGCGAGCTTTTCGTTCAACGAGCGGTTCTGGTATGAGGACGGTGGTTATCTCTACGACGTGGTCGACGGCGAGAATGGCGACGACTCCGCCTGCCGGCCGAATCAGATCTTCGCCATCTCGCTCGATCACGAGATCCTCGACCGTGCCCGGTGGAAGCCGGTACTGGAAGTCGTGCGGAGCAAGCTGTTGACGCCGGTGGGCCTGCGCTCGCTCGCGCCCGGCCATCCCGATTACAGGCCGCGCTACTTCGGCGACCTGCGCGCCCGCGACGCGGCCTATCATCAGGGGACAGTGTGGACCTGGCTGATCGGGCCCTTCGTCGACGCGTGGCTCAAGGTCCACCCCGACGACCGCGCCGGCGCCCGCGGTTTCCTGGAAGGCTTCCACCCGCACCTCGACGAGGGCGCGCTCGGCACGATCAGCGAGATCTTCGACGCCGAGCCGCCCTATACCCCGCGCGGTTGCGTCGCTCAGGCCTGGAGCGTCGCCGAGGTCCTGCGCGCGTGGGTCAAGACGGCATCGCAGTAGGGGTTAGGGGTTAGGAGGATGAGGCGCGAACCGCAGCCCGGCCGATTCCAGTCCTCCTCGCCCCTATCCCCGATTCCGACGCAGCCGCTTCCCAGCGCCCTCGCCTTCGGGCGGTTCCTTGACGAAGATGCGCGGCTCGACCGACATGCCGGCGAACAGCGGAGTCTCGGGCGGGTTCGGTTCGTCCAGTGTCACCCGCACGGGAAGGCGCTGGACGATCTTCACGAAGTTGCCGGTGGCGTTTTGCGGCGGCAGGAGCGCTGTCGCCGCGCCCGTGCCGGGGCTGAACCCCGTCACCCGGCCCCGGAAGACCTTGCCCGGATACGCGTCAACCCGGATCTCGGCCCGGTGGCCGATCCGGATCGGGTCGAGCTGGGTCTCCTTGAAGTTGCAGTCGATCCAGATATCCGTGAATGAGCGAACGGCCAGCAGTCGCTGGCCCTGCGTCACCCGGTCGCCGGAGTTGACGTTTCGGTTCGAGACGATGCCGTCGATGTCCGAGGTGATCTTGCAGTAGCTCAGTTCCAACCGCGCCTCGGCGAGCTGGGCATCGGCCTGCTCGACCTGGGCGCGGGCCGAGGCCGCGCCCGGCGACTTCTCGACGGTGCGGGCGACCAGGGCATCAATCTCGCCGTTGGGGGCATCCTTGCGAATCCGGGCGAGGAA
>JAKAUH010000824.1 GCA_021818605.1 Planctomycetota bacterium | reverse complement strand
GCCCGCCTCGCCCCGGGTGACGTCCAGGCATCCCCGCGGATCGACACCCACGCGCTCCAGCAGCCGGTAGATCCGCCCGACCCGCAGCTTGGCGAAGTCGGCCAGCCAGCTCCCCAGGTGGGGCGTGCCGATCGTGGTCAGGCTCAGGATCCGCCGCCGCCACGACGGGTCGGCCAGCAGGCGGCGAGAGTCGAGCCCGCCCATGCTGTGGCCAATCAGGTGCACGGGCTGCTCGCCCAGCTCACGCTCGATCTGCTCGCCCAGCCGCCGGGATCGCGTCTCCACGCTCGCCAGCGGCGGCACGCGCGTCACCAGCACCCGGTTTCCGGCGGATTCCAGCGCCTGCGGAATGCCCCGGAAATAGGTCGTGAACGTCACCGGCCCCACGCCGATCCGGCTGAATCCGCCCAGTCCGTGGGCCAGAACGATCGGCGCGTCCAGCCGCGCAAATAGCACCTGAGGTTGCATCGCCACGGTGTCGATCATGATCACTTCGGGTCAACGGGACCGAACCACGACGTGAAAAAGCAGCAAACGCGATACCGCTTGCCCCGTTTCACCTGCTCGGGTCCTCCATATCCATTGTAGGTGACTCCCCGTCGGAGTCGAGCCGTCGGCCCGACTTTCCCCGGCTTCTCACCCTTCCACCGCGTGAACAGACAGGCGCCGAGAGAGCCCATACGATGATTCCGGGCATCATTGAGAGCCCAGGCACGATTGGCTGCGGGCGGGGTGTCCGGTTTCTGTCAGCCGGTCGGCCAGGTCCCCGCGATCATCCGGCGGTACAGGTCGACGTAACGATCCACGACAACCGGCAGGGCGAACACCTCGTCGATCTGGCGTCGCGCCGCCGCGCCCAGGCGTCGCGCCGATTCCGGATCGTCGAGCAGCTCGAGAATCGCCGCCGCCCATGCCGAGGGTTCGGCGCGGACCAGCCGCCCGGTCCGGCCGTTGAGGATCAAATCGGTGTTGCCGGCGATCTGCGAGGCCAGGCAGGGCAGGGCAGTCGCCATCGCCTCTAGCAGCGAGTTGCTCATCCCCTCCGCCACGCTGGGCAGGACGAACAGGTCGGCCGCGCGGAGATAATCGGCCGGATCGGCCACGCCGCCGGTGAACTGGACCCGGCCCGAGAGGCCCAGCTTCTCAACCAGCTCCTCAAGGCTGGCCCGGTCGTTTCCCGGCCCGACCAGGATCAGGTTGGCCGGCGATCGACGCGCGACCTCGGTCCAGGCTTCGAGGAGAAGCGGCAGGTTCTTCTGCGGGTGCAGCCGGCCGGTGAAGACTGCGCGCGGGCGGGGCAGAAGCTCCGATTCAACCGCGCTGCGACCCGGCCGGAACCGCTCCGCATCGACCCCGCTGGTCATCCCGACCATCCGGCCCGCGGGCACTCCGAGTTCGAGCCACTGGCGCTGGATCTCGCCCGAGATCGCCGCGAACCCCGTGTTGGCCAGGATGATCCGGCGGAGCAGCCCCGAGCCGCGCGTTCGGCGCAGCTCGTCGGCCTCGCCGTAATGCCCGGCGCTGGCGGGCTGAACGAGCGTCGGTGTCCCGCCGAGTCGCCGCCGGGCCACGCCGGTCGCCACGGCTTCCCAGAGTCCCTGATGCGTGTGGACCACGTCGATCTCGCCGCGGAGCCGCCGCAGCGCCTTCACCACGCCCGCCACGAAGCTCAGGCCGAAGAGCGGGCCCAGCGATCGGGGCCTGACCCATCGGTGGATGAAGACCCCGTGATAGTCCTCGTCGTCGATGGGATAGCCCGGGATCGATTTCGTGACAACGTGGACGCGATGCCCGCGCCGGGCCAGCTCCAGCCCCTGGGCCAGGGCCTGGCCCTCCGCACCGCTGGCAAAAGGGTGGAAGTAGCTGACGACGTAGCAAACGCTCAGCGGCAACGCCCCGGCGTGCTGTTCCGGCGGAGATGTGCTCAAGGAACGGTCACAGCTCGGGCTCGTGGACGTTACGCAGGTCCCTGAAATGCGGATGCTTGGCCAGGATTTCGACCGCTTTTTTCGCCATCGAGGCCGGACCAAATACGCGGTGTCCCGACTCGAACGGGAGCCCGCCGAAGGCCGGCGTGGCGGGGCTGGCATCGCTCCAGGCGGGGATGCCTTCCTCCTTCAGCATGTTGACGACCAGCGTCGCCTCGATCTCATTGGCGACCTCGCACAGCAATATCTCGTTTTTCACTTCATCCATCGGCTGGTCTCCTGCTTTCCGCCACGAGTCTCGACGAGTGATCGCGTGGGCGTTGTGCCGCAACGGGGATCGATCGGGCGCGCCGGATGGTTCTTCCGAAGCGCCCCGGGAATCCGGTTTAGCGGGTGATCTCCAGGCTGGGCACCCGGCGTCCCAGGCGATCGCTGACGACGCCGTTGGTCACGCGGATCTGGCTGACCTCGTACACTCTGCCGCTCGGCATCGCGACGTCGACCGACCAGTCGCCGTCGGCCAGCCGCACGGCGAAATGGCCGAACGCGTTGCTCTCGGTCGTCTTCGAGCCGCCGTTGGCGTTCCGCACGGTGATCCGGACGCCCTCCTCGGGCTCACGATCGAGAGTGAGGACCGTGCCCATCAGGATGTTGGGATACCGCGTCCGGGTCGGCTGCGTGTTGTAGTAGGCCGGCCTCTGGACCTCGCGGCGGATCGGGGGCGGCTCGCCGATGTCCTGAAGTCCGGTGCCATTGACGCCACCCGGTGCTGTCGGCGGCGGGAGCGGGTTGTTCTGATTGCCGCCGCCGGCTCCCGGAATCGCCGTGCCGGCGTTCGGCGTGCCCGCATTGCCCTTGCCAGCGGTGGGAGCGCCTGTGCCGAGATTGGGGCTGGTGTTGACCCTGGGAGCCGCCGCTCCGCCCATGGACGGATTGGCGTGCTGAGGAGGAGGCTGGGTATTTCGCGGCTCAGCGCGAGGCGCCACACCACTGCGCGCCGGGGCGGCCGGACGCGGGGGCGTCGGTGTGTTATCCTGCGGGATTGTCTCGGGCAGGTCGGGCGGCAAGGTGCCCGGGACGGTCTCCCTCGCGCCAGCCCCCTCACGGCCCCGGGCGGGCTCCGCCCCTTCGCCGGCGGCTGGCGGGACGCTCGAGTCGATCGCCGAGAGATCCTCGGGCTGGCTCTGCACGGACCGCGGCCGCGATCGCGGGGCTGTTCGCGTCGCCGAGCCTCGGGCCACCGGCGCCGCGGACGCCACTACGGTCGGACAGACACATTCGGTCGGGGTCACATAGGAGCTCGGGATCACATAAGAGCTCGGAATCACATAAGAGCTCGGCACCAGCAGGGGGTCCGTCACCACGTACGAACTCGTCACGTACGAACGCGCCCGGACCGTCGGTGCCGCGTAGTACGCCGAGGGGACATAGCTCGTCGCATAGTACGAGGTCAGTACCGGCCGCTCCACCCATCGGCGGCCGAACAACCCGCGCCGCACATAGGCGGTCGTGGCATAGGTGGGCTGCGCCAGGACCACAGGGTCGATCCAGTAGGCCGAGGTGTAGTAGGTCGGTACGGCGTAGGCAGTGGGCTCGACCCAGCCGGTCGAGACCACATAGGATGTGGGCACCGTCATCGAGAGCGACGAGGGCATCACATACACCGTCTCGACCGTCTGGTCGTGGTGTCCCAGCGCCCATGCGGTCGAGGTGATACCCGTCCCGAGGATGACAAGAAAGATCGTGAGTTTTAATCCAAACGATCGCATCGCTCGTCTCCTGCGTTTCGTGAGCAAGGGGCCTGTTCGCAACTCCGACGATCGCGACGATCGTCACGACGCGCGGCCATGGACATCACCATAACAAATCGCCGAACCCGAACCAAGACGCTGCCCCGGCCGGATCTTGCCTTCTCCTTGTGGCGACTTGAGTTGCGTCATAATCCTCAAAATTCTCAGAGCCACCCCATTCGATCCGATCCCTGGGCCGGGAGCGGTTGCCGCGACCGCCGGGTCGTTCGCGCCGGCGCGGGTGGCGATCAAAGTCGGGCGGGCCCCCACGCGCAAGGATGGACCGACTCCCAGCCAGCAACTTCAGGGCCGGCGGGATTCATACAACTGCGTCAGGCGCTGGACGATGTCGGGATGGGCCGCGGCGATATTGGTTTTCTCCGAGGGATCCTCGTGGAGGTTGTAAAGGTAGGCGCCGCGCAGGCGTTCGCCCGGCGCACGGCGGGTGGTGTCGACCGGGTCATGCAGGAGCTTCCAGTCGCCTGAGCGGACGGCCCAGCTCTCGCCGATCTGCCAGAGCACCGCGTCGTGGGGCGTCGGGGCGTCGGCCGAGCGGATCGCGGCGACCAGGCTCCTGCCGTCGAGGTGGACCTTCGGCGGCGGGACGTTGCAGAGCTCGGCGATCGTCGGCAGCCAGTCGCAGCCGTGGCCGATCTGGTTGCGGACCTCGCCCGCGGGGATGTGCCCCGGCCACCGGATGATCGCCGGCACGCGGATGCCGCCCTCGAACACGCTGAACTTGGCGCCCCGGTAGATGCCCGCGCTGCCGCCGCCGAAGTGGGCGCGCTCCTCGGTCGAATGGCCGTGATCCGACTGGACGATCACGATCGTCCGCTCGCGCAGGCCCAGCGCATCGACCTCAGCGAGCAATTGCCCGATCCGCTCGTCCATCGTCGAGATGAACGACGCATACAGGTTCCGCGGATACTTCAGCCCGGCGTAACGCTCGAGCCAGCGGGGCGTCCCCTGGTAGGGATAATGCGGCTCGTTGATCGCGAAGTAGAGGAAGAACGGGTGATCCCTGTGCTTCTTCAGGAACGCGACGCCCTCCTCGACGATCAGGTCGCCGAAGAACCGGCCGGGGGCCTGGACCTCGCGCCCGTCGCGATGAAGGTCGTGGCGGTTGGGACCTTCCCAGTAGAAGAAATGCGAGTAATTGTCGATGCAGCCGCCCATGTGGCCGAACGAGCTGTCGAACCCCTGCGCCAGGGGCATGGTGTCGGTCGAATAGCCGAGGTGCCACTTGCCGACGTGGCCGGTGGCGTATCCCGCGGCCCGGAGCATCTCGGCGATGGTGACCTCGCGCCCCGGCATGCCGGGGCGTCCCGCCTGGGACGGGGCATTTCCGGGCATCCCCGCCCGCCTCGGATAGCGGCCGGTGAGCAGGCCGGCCCGCGAGGGCGAGCAGACCGGCGCGGCGGCGTAGAACTGGCTGAACCGCACCCCGGCGCGCGCCAGGGCGTCGAGGTTCGGCGTGTCGAGGTCCGAGGCCCCGGCGATGTGCAGGTCGGCCGTCCCCTGATCGTCGGTGAGGATCACGATCACGTTGGGCCGTTCGACCGGCGGTGCGGCGAGTATGCGCCCCGTCGGCATGAAGGACCACGCGGCCATCGCCATCACCATCGCCATCGCCATCGCCACGGCTACGGGCCGCCTTCGCGTGGAATTCTGATTCATGTGCGATGCCCTGCAGTCTCTTCCCGGATTCGCTTGCAGGCCGCCTCGGCCTGCTTGCGCACCTCGGCGTCGTTGTCGTCGCGCATGCGTTCCAGAACGGGGATCGCCTCACGAGCCTTGCCGCCGGCGAGGGCGAGGAACCGGATCGCCAGCAGGCGGACGCGCGCCTCGCGGTGGTCGAGCAGCTTGACGAGCTCGGGCGTCGACCGGGGATCGGGCCCCTGGCGTTCGAACCGCCGCAGCACGCGCTCGACCGAGCGGACGTTCTCCCTGCGCTCGGCCATCCGGATGATGTCCGGGATCAGGAGCGCGCCGTCGGGGCCCAGGCGCATGATGCCCCGCATACCGGCGCGGCGGACCTCGGAACTACCGTCGCGCAGGGCGCGGGCGAAATGGGGCCGGACGACCGTCGCGTCGAGCTCCAGGCTGGCGATCGCCGCCACGGCCGCTTTCCGGACCTCGGCCTCGCGGTCGTCGAGCAGCTTTGCGAGGCCGGGCAGCGCCGGCTGGGCGGGCTTGCCGAGAATCCCCAGCGTCTCCGCGGCGACGATCCGCACCCGAGGTGTCGCATCGCCGAGCAAGGGCACGAGTGCCGGCACCGCGCCGGCCGGGGCCTGGCCGTGGCTGGCGATGAACTCGGCGGCCGACAGCCGCACGTTCGTGTCGGGGCTCTTCAGCTTGCCGATCACTCGTGGCAGCACGGCCTGTCCCGGCGGGCCCATGGCGCGGATGGTGTCGATCGCCCGGCGCTGGACGGCGGGATCGTTGTCGTCGAGCCGCGGCGTGAGGTCGGCGAGCAGGTGCCCGTCTCGCGAGGCACAGTGCCACAGGACCTCGATGGCCAGGGCGCGGATCTCGGGCGACGGGTCGTTCAGCAGTCCGCGCACGGCCGGCCCCGACCCGGCCGCCCTCGGGCCGAGCTGGCCGATCGCCGTGAGGAACGCCGCGCGGACCTCGCGATCGGGATCGCCCAGGCCGGCTGCCAGCGCCGAGTCGGTGCCTGGAACCGGCGGCCGAACCTGTCCCATCGCCAGCGCGGCCCCGCGGCGCACCCGGGGATCCGGGTCCTCGAGCGCCCGGACGATCGACGCCCCGGCCGATCGACCGACATGACTCATCGCCTCGGCGATCACGTCGATCCGGCTCTCGGGCCGGTGCAGGGCGGCGATCAGGCGAGGCATCGCATCCCGGCCCATCAGCCCGAGCAGGAAGGCCGCGTGCCGCGCAGGACCGGCATCGGGAGAACCGGCCAGGGTCTCGAGCTCCGGCGCCAGCGCGGCGAGCATCGACCGGCGCGCGGCCAGCACGTTGACCGCCGCGAGCCGGACGCGACCGTCCGCGTGACGCAGGCTCGCGGCGAGGATCGGCTGCAGTCGGTCATCCGGGACCTCGAACCGCGCCAGGGCTCGGATCGCCTCGGCCTGGACCTCCGGCGCCTGGTCGTCGACCCGGTCGAGTACGGCAAGGCGCGCCCGCTCATCGCCCTTCGCGAGACCGCCCAGCGCCTCGACGGCCCGCGCGCGCCGTGCCGCCGCCCCGTCCTTCGCCGCGGCGATCAACGGCTCGACGGCCGGCGGACCGATTCGCCCCAGCGCGATCGACGCCTCGCGGCGAATGCGCTCGCTGCGGTCGCCGAGCAACGGCACCAGCTCCGGGATCGCCGGCGCGGCTGCCGGGCCGATCCGGCCCAGCGCCATCACAACCTCGGCGCGGACGTTCTCCTTCCGGCCTCGCTCACCCAGCAGGGTGCGCAGACCCTCGACGGCCGGCTTGCCGACGGCGGCCAGCGCCAGCGCCGATCGATAGTCCTGGTGCGACTCCTCCTGACGCGAGCCGCCAGCATCGGTGCGAAGAGTGTGCAGCAGCGCCGGGACCGCGGGAGCGGCATCAGGTCCCAGCGACGTCACCGCTTCCAGGACCCCCAGACGCACCTGACCGTCCTTTTCCTTCAGGAGCCGGTCGATCATCGCGGGCAAGGCGCGACGCTGGATGTCTCTGCTGGCGGATCGCAGGGCATTGGCCGCCGCCCGGCGAGCCTCGACGCCATCGGACCGGAGACCCGCGATCATGGTGTCGGCACCCGCGCGCTCCTGCCCGAGTACCGGCGCCGGCGCGCCCCAGGCGACTGCGAACAGGAACAACCACGTCCACCGGAGATTCCTCACGACAGGGCCGAGACTTCTCGCCAGATGCCACCACGAATCGCCCCGAAGGGGCGAGACATAACAGCCCGGGGCAACGCCCCGGGGAACCGCCGAACCCCCGGAAACTAGCCCTGAAAGGGCGAGACAATGTGCGGCCAGCCGCCGTCCCCGTGCCGCCCTTTCAGGGCGTGAATCGGGGATAGGCGATCGCGACCCAGGGCTTCGCCCTGGGCTGTTATGTTCGGCCCCTTCGGGGTGAGGACCCATTGGCACGGGACGGGCCCGATCCAGGTGGTGTTCAGCGAGAAGTGTCACAGGGCCCCCGAGCCATTGCCAACGATCCCGACCCCTCACGACAGCAGGCCCGGCAGGGGCTCGGTGCTGTCGCCGAAGCGGTCGACCGGGACCTTCGCCTGGTGGAGCATCGCCAGCAGCAGGTTCGACATGGGGGTCTCGGCCCGGCAGTTCGTGTGCTGGCCAGCCCGCAGGCTGCCGCCCCCCTTGCCGAGCAGGATCACCGGCAGATTCACGTGGTTGTGCAGGTCGCCGTCGCTGATCCCGCTGCCGTACAGCACCATCGAGTTGTCGAGCAGGGTCGTTCCATTGGCCTCCTCGATCGACATCATCTTCTCGATCATGTACGCCAGGATCTCGATGTGATAGCGATCGATCTCGCGCAGCTTGCGGTGCTTCTCAGTGTTGCCCCCGTGATGTGACAGCTCGTGGTGGCCGTCGGTGAATCCCAGCCAGGGATAGTTGCGGTCGGTGGCCTCCTTGGTGACCATGAAGCTGGCCGCGCGGGTGCTGTCGGTCTGGAACGCCAGGACCATCAGGTCGCACATCAGCCGCAGGTGCTCGTCGAAGTCCTCCGGGATCCCTGACGGACGCACGAGGTCGAGGCCCGGCCGCCTGTCGGGGGTCGCCAACGCCGCCGCGTGCTGGATGCGCCGTTCGACCTCGCGGACGCCGGTCAGGTAGGCGTCGAGCTTGTGGCGGTCGCTGGCGCCCACTCGCCCCTTGATCCGCCGGGCGTCGTCGATGACGTAGTCGATCATGCTCCGGCGATAGAAGTCGCGATCCGCGACCGTGGCGCGGGTGAGGCTCTCGCTTCCCTGGGTGAACAGCCGGTCGAAGACCAGCTTCGGGTTGATCTCATAGGGCGCGGGCGAGGTCGGCGTGCGCCAGGAGATGTGCGTCTTGTAGGTGCCGCTGTAGCCGAAGGCATTCCCCGAGCGGGCCGACTCGCAGCCCAGCTCCAGGCTGGGGAACCGGGTCGCGTCGCCGACGTGGCGGCCATAAAGCTGGTCGACCGAGATGCCGACGTGCACCGCGTCCTGCGTCTTCCTCGCCTGGGCGCCCGTGAGGAAGCTGGCCGACCCCTGGCCGTGGCCGCATCCCTCGTCGTCGCCGTTGGTGAGCGCGGTGTTATGGGTCAGCCCGTGGAACGTGTTGAGGGAATCGCGGGCGAAGGCGAGCGGGCGGAGCGTCTCGGGCAGCTCGACGAGGGCCCCCTCCTGCTGCGGGAACCAGACCGGCAGGTGCACGCCGTTGGGCACGTACCAGAAGCACAGGCGCACCGGTGGTGCGGCCGAGGCACCAGCACCGGCTGCCCGTGCCGTGGTCGCGAGGCTCTCCATCCAGGGCAGCGCAAGCGCCGCGCCCAGGCCGCGCAGGATCGTCCGACGGTTCATCGCGTCTCTCATCTCGCGGTCCCCCGATGCTGGAAGGTCCGGCTCTCGACGATCCCCAGGATGATCGTCTGGATGCGGCCGCCGTCGGCGGCCAGCCGCGCGCGGATATCCTCGACGGTGCCAAGGTCGCAGGGCTCCAGCCCCCGGCCCATCGCATAGGTTAGCATGTTCTCGACCAGGCAGCGGGTGAATTCCCGCGACGACGAGGTCTTTAGCAGGGCCTTCAGCTCGCGGATATCGGCGAACCGCCGGCCGCCGATCAGCTCGCCCGAGGGGTCGATCGGGAACCCGCCGTCCTTCTCGCGCCAGCGTCCGACCGCGTCGTAATTCTCGAGCGCGAAGCCCAGCGGGTCCATCTGGCGGTGGCACGAGGCGCACTGCGGATCGGCGCGGTGCTGCTCCATCCGCTCGCGCAGCGACGCCGCCTCGGCCGCGCTTTTGCTCTCGTCCAGCTTGGGCACGTTCGGCGGCGCCGGCGCCGGCGGCGTGCCGAGGATCTGCTGGAGAATCCACTGGCCTCGCTTCACGGGCGACGTTCGGTTCGGGTTGGCGGTCAGCGTCAGGACGCTCGCCTGCGTCAGCACGCCGCCGCGGCGCCGGTCGGTCAGCGCGACCTTCCGAAACGCCGAGCCCTTCACGCCCCCGATCCCATAATGCCGGGCGAGCGTCTCATTCAGGAACGTGTAGTCGGAGTCGAGCAATTCGAGCACGCTGCGGTTTTCCCGCAGAATGTAGGCGAAGTACCGCTCGGTCTCCTCGCGCATCGCGTCGCGCACGGTGGCGTCGAAGCCGGCGAACAGCTCGCGGTCGCGGGCGATCCCGGCCAGCTTGCGGAGCTGGAGCCACTGGCCGGCGAAGTTGGCCACGAAGGCGTCGGATCGGCGGCTTGCCAGCATCCGCGCCACCTCGACGCTGAGGTTCGACCGCAACGTTCCCGCGCGCGCCTCGCGGAACAACGCGTCATCCGGCATGCTGCTCCAGAGGAAGTACGACAGGCGGCTGGCCAACTCGTAATCGGTCAGCGGTCGATCGTCGCTCGACTCCTCGGGCTCCACCAAAAACAGGAAGTCGGGCGACGCCAGGATGGTCATGAGCGCGAGCTGCACGCCGCGCTCGAAGCTCTCGCCCCGATCCATCGCCAGGCGGAAGACCCGCAGGATCCGCTCGACCTCGTCCGGCGCGACGGGGCGGCGGAAGGCCCGCTCGGCGAACCGGGCGATGACCTGGCGGCCGCAATCGAGCCGCGAGGCGTCGCCGTAGGTCGGCTCGCAAACGATGATCCGCCGGTGCGACTCGGGCAACCGGTCGGGCCGGACGGGCACGGGACCCCGCACGACCATCGAGTCGACGTGCAGACCGCGCTCGTTGCCATACCGCTTGTCGCCGCTCACGTTGATCGCCACGTCGCCCGGCCTGATGATGTTGCCGCTGTCGGCCTGGCCGGGAGCCAGCGCGACATGCACCGTGTCGTCCCCCACCGCGACCGTCAGCCAGTAGCGATAGACGACGGTTTCATCCTGGACGCGCACCGCGTCGAGCGTGCGCCGGTCCTTGCCGAAGCCGATCACCAGTCGTGGCGGCGGGACGGACTCGGCGATCCCGATCCGCACCAGGCTGAAATCGGCCAGGTATCGACCGGGCTTCAGCGCGTGCTTGAACTCGACTGGCCGGTCGGGAGGCAGGGGATAGGTCTTCAGGCCGATCAGCTCGGCGGGCGGGTAGGGCGCGGCGTCGGGGGCGACGATGGCGCGTCGCATCGCCGCCTCGGCGGCGTCGAGATACTTCTCAACATGCGCTGGCGAGATGTTGAGCGCCGAGCCGACGTTGTCGAAGCCGAAGCCGCTCTCGTCCTGCGGAAACCCGTCGGCCAGGCGGAGGTCCAGCCCGGTCAGGTCGCGGATCGTGTTGTCGTACTCCTGCCGATTGAGCCGCCGGATCACCACAGGCACAGTGCCACTGGCTCCGGCGCGCTGGGCCGTCAGGAAGTCGTTCTCGATCCAGGCGACCAGGCGGCCCAGCTCGTCGGGCGAGGGCTGCGGCTCGTCCTCGGGCGGCATGATCTTGCCCTGCACCGCGTCGCGCACCCGCAGCCAGCTTCGCCCACCGCGCAGCGCCTCGGCCTGGGTCTTGAACCGATCCAGCGCGATTCCCGCCTCCGCCTCGCCGTTCATGTGGCATTCGGCGCAGTACCGCGCGAGGATCGGCCGGACGTTCTTCACATAGGGATCGGCTGTCTCCGGCCGCCGCGACGCCGCTGGCTGCTGGGCGGCCACCGGCTGCACGAGGGCCGTCAGCATGGCCGAAAGCGCCAGGGCGGAAAGACCCGCGATCAACCGGGCAAGGGGGACGGTGTGCATCACGCGAGGGATCCGGGGCAAGGTTGGGGGATCGATCATGCAGGGTAGTGAGTGCCACCCGTCTCCGACGAGCGGGCGGGCGACATCGTCGCGGGCGCTAGGCCCGAATTCTGTCCAACACACATTGAATCGGCGGCAAAACGCCCCGTCCAGGCACCACGAAGAAAAAACCGATCGGCCCGCGCGAGGGCGTCTGTTCCGCGCGGGTCGCTGACCCCGACCCCGCCGGAAAGCCCAACCGCAGGTCTCCCGCTCCAGCACAGGCCAGGAAATGCGCGCACCCTCCGCTCCGAGCCCGGCGAGTCGTCCGACTCACGCC
>JAKAUH010000334.1 GCA_021818605.1 Planctomycetota bacterium | reverse complement strand
GCGCTGGCCGATCGGGCCAAGCTGGAGGCGGTGGTGCCCCGGCTGCTCGACCCGGAGCAGTTCCTTTCGGACCACGGTTTGCGTTCGATGTCTCGTGGGCTGGCGAGGAAGCCGTTCGTGTTCCAGGGCGCGCGAGTCGGTTACGAGCCGGGAGAGTCGGCCGAGCCGATCTACGGGGGCAACTCGAACTGGCGGGGTCCGATCTGGTTTCCGGTCAACTATCTGATGGTGCAGGCTTTGCGCGAATACCACCGCTACTATGGGCCGGGCCTGACGTTCGAGCTGCCGCGCGGCGGCCCGGGCCGCGCGACACTTGACCAGGCTGCGGACGAGATTGCGCGGCGGCTGGTGGGGATCTTCCTCCCCGGACGCGACGGCCGCAGGCCGGTCCAGGGCGGCGTGCCGCTGTTCTTCTCCGACCCCCACTGGAAGGACCTCATCCTCTTCTACGAATACTTTCATGGCGAAAACGGCAGCGGGCTGGGGGCCAGCCACCAGACTGGATGGACGTCCCTGGTCGCCGAGTTGATCACCGGCACCGCGCGGAAGTGGCCGAATCAGGGCCATCCCGCGGACCATCGACCCTGAAGTTGCCGGTCGGTTTGCACTCATTCGCACCGGACTTCATAATCTTCACCGGGCGGTCTCCCACACACGGTTCGGTTCATCGACGCGAGGCGTCTCCCCGGCGCCCGGGTCTCGATGTGAGAGGACAGGGACCATGAGGTATCGCACGTTCGGCCGGACCGGCTGGTCGGTCAGCGAGATCGGATACGGGATGTGGGGCCTGGCCGGCTGGACCGGCTCGGACGACACCGAGACCATGGCCGCGCTCGAGCGGGCCGTGCAGCTTGGGTGCAACTTCTTCGACACGGCCTGGGCCTACGGCGATGGCCGGAGCGAGCAGATGCTCGGCCACCTGATCCACAACCATCCCGAGAAGCCGCTGTTCGTCGCCACCAAGGTGCCGCCGAAGAACCGCAGGTGGCCGTCGCGGCGCGGATACACGCTGGATGATTGCTTTCCGCCCGAGTACATCCACGAATATGCCGAGAAGAGCATCCGCAACCTCGAGCTGACCCGCATCGACCTGCTCCAGTTCCACGTCTGGGAAGACGACTGGGCTCACGACGAGCGCTGGCAGCGGGCCGTCGAGGAGCTGAAGCGCCAGGCGCTGGTTCGCGCGATCGGGATCAGCGTCAATCGATGGGAGCCGGCGAATGCGCTCGAGACCCTGAAGACGGGCCTGATCGACGCCGTCCAGGTCATCTACAACATCTTCGATCAGGCCCCGCAGGACGAGTTGTTTCCGCTCTGCCGCGAGCAGAACATCGCCGTCATCGCGCGCGTGCCGTTCGACGAGGGGAGCCTGACCGGAACGCTGACGAAGGAGACCGCCTGGCCCGCGGGGGACTGGCGAAGGACGTACTTCGTGCCCGAGAACCTCGAGGCGAGCGTCGATCGCGCCGAGGCATTGCGGCCGCTGGTGCCGCCGGGCATGACGATGGCCGAGCTGGCCCTGCGCTGGATCCTGGCGGATTCGACTGTGTCAACCGTGATCCCGGGGATGCGGAAGCCGCGGCACGTCGAGGCGAACATGGCGTCCAGCGACGGGACGCCGCTGAATCCCGCCCTGCTCAAGCAGCTCGCGGCCCATCGCTGGGACCGGACACCGACCGAGTGGTCGCAGTAAGGTCATCCTTGGAGAGTACCCGGCATCGCCATGGGCGGTCCAGGGGCGGGCTCGGCCGAGTCCCGCCTCCCGGAATTCGCCCCCTGGGCCGGGTTCGGACCGGCGAACCTTAATCCCGCGAGCGATGGTGCTCGCGCCCGCATCGGCCATCGCGATCATGATGATCGCGGTCGGCCTTGACGTGATGACGCCCACCGTCGTGATCGCCCGACCTGTGGTCGGAGTGGTGATGGTTGCCGCTCTTGTGTGAGGCCTTCCTGTGGTGCCCTTCGCGGCTGTGTTCCGACCTGGCCATGTGGTGATGCTCGCCGCTGCAGCCGTGCTCCCTCATCGCGTGGTGATGCTCGCCGCTGCGGCCGTGCTCCCTCATCGCGAGGTGATGCTCGCCGCTGCGGCCGTGCTCCCTCATCGCGAGGTGATGCTCGCCCCCGTGGCCATGCTCCCTCATCGCGTGGTGATGCTCGCCGCCGCCGTGGCGACCGGCCCTGGCGCAGTCGGATTGCTTGCCGTGCTTTGACTTTCCGCGATGATGGTCGCCGTGGTGGCGCTCGTGTCCACCGTTCTTGTCGTGCGACCGCGCGTGGCTTGGGCGAGAGTGCTCCTCGCCCCGCCGGCTCTTGCCGTCTTCCCGATCGGCCCGGGCGAACGGCGCCAGGAAAAACAACCCCACCGCGAGCGCCATGCAGGCGGCCAGGGTCGTTCTCTTCCCTGTGACTTTCATCATGATGTGTCTCCTCAGGCTGTTGCTGTCATGGAGGGAGCCAGCTCTGACGGCTGCCCTAATCCTATCGGCGTCAATTCGCGCGCCTGGTCCCGCGAATCCCTGGATTTGGCAGGCATCGTGGCGGAATCCGCTCGATACAGTCCGGGATTTACGATGGTTTACACCGGCTTCGAATATGAGCGCCCGTGCGGAGTTGACTGCATCAGGTGGAGCCCCTCGCTTGTTCGCTTCTTGACCCTTTCACGACGCCCGCGACACCGATGATCGCTGCAAATCCTCGGATCAGCCGGAGAAGCAATACCCAGAGCCGGCGCGGTGGCGGATCAACCCATGGGTCGGGCTCCGGGTCAACCCGGGTCGGGAGGATTGATCTCGAACCGGAGGTGACCGCCCGATTCGGGGCCGACGAGACGAGAGCCGGCTGCATCCTTGATATCGGTCGGTGCCAGGCGGTCTGCGGTAAACAATCGCGGCATTCGGTGCTACAATGCACATCCGGGGACGACGGAGGGTCGAAAGTCTCGCGGCGTGGTGGCACCGATGCGGAAGATCCGGCTGAAATCGACGCCGGCCTCACGGCTGGGCGAGCATTTCGAGCGCGAGCTCAACGAAGCTCAGCGGGCTGCGGTGACCGCACCCGACGGTTACAACCTGATCCTGGCGGGCCCGGGATCCGGCAAGACTCGCGTGATCACCTTCCGGGTGGCGTACCTGATTGCCAGCGGCGTACCGGCCGGCTCGATCATGCTCGTGACGTTCACCCGCCGCGCGGCCCGCGAGATGGTCAATCGGCTGGAGACGTTAATCGGCGAGCAGGCCAATCACGTCTGGGCCGGCACGTTCCATCACATCGGCAATCGCCTCCTGCGCCGCGCGGCGCCGCTGCTGGGGTTCCAGCCGAACTTCACGATCCTCGACTCGGAGGATCAGCTCGACCTGCTCCGACTGGCGATGGACGACGCCGAGATGAGCGGAACCGGCAAGATGGCTCCACGCCCCGCCGAGGTGCAGCACCTGCTGAGCTTCGCCGCGAACGTCGACCGCGGCGTCGCCGAGGTCGCCGCCGAGCGCCGGCCGGAGCTCCTCGAATGGGCACCGAAGCTGGTGGACGTGGCCGGCGCCTACGTCGTGCGCAAGCGCGCCGCCAATTGCATGGACTATGACGACCTGCTGCTTCAGTGGGGCCGGCTGATCCGCGAGTTTCCCGACCAGCGCGAGCTACAGGGGCGGATGTTTCGCCACCTGCTGATCGACGAGATGCAGGACACCAACGCCGTCCAGGTCGCCGTCGTCGAGTCGATCGCCGAGGCGGGAGCGGGCAACTTGACGGCTGTCGGCGACGACGCGCAGTCGATCTACCGCTTCCGCGGCGCCAACTACGACAACATCCTCAGGTTCGCCGAACGGCATCCCGGGGCACGGATCTTTCACCTCGATACCAACTATCGCTCGACGCCGCAGATTGTCGCCTTCACCCGAGCGTCGATCGCTCACAATCGCACGGGCTTTCCCAAGGAGCTGGTCTCGGCCCGGCCTGACGGCGTGCTGCCGCTGGTCGTCTCGGCCGAGGACGCCTACGACGAAGCGGTTTTCGTCTGCGAGCAGATCCTCGATGAGCGCGACAGGGGCCGGGCCCTCGGCCAGATGGCGATCCTCTACCGCAACCACCACGACAGCATCGTGCTCCAGGGCGAGCTGCTGGCGCGGGGCATCCCGTACACCGTGCGGAGCGGCCTGCGGTTCTTCGAGCAGGCGCACATCAAGGACGTGCTCGCCTTTTTGCGGATTGTGGCCAATCCCCGCGATGAGGCCTCGTGGCGCCGGCTGCTGCTTCTCCTTCCGGGCGTCGGACCGGCCAAGGCCGCCGCGATCTACGAGCTTCTGGCGCGGCACGAACGACCGCTCGAGGCCATTGAATCCGCCGAGGCGATGGCGCTCTTGCCGGCCAAGAGCAAGGGCTTCTTCGCGGGTTTCGTGGCCGACCTGCGGAAGCTGCGGGCCACCGATCCCGAGTCTCACCCTGGCGCGGCGATCGGCGCAATCCTCAGGAGCGGGTATCCGGACACTGTCCGGCTCAAGTATGAACGCCCCGACAACCGGATCGCCGACATCGAACAGTTTGCCCTGCTGGCCGACCGGTACGACAGCCTCCAGCGGCTGGTCGCCGACCTGATCCTCGCGGGCGATGTCTACGGCATGGATTCGCTCGCCCCGGACGAAACGCGCGATCTCCTGGTGCTCAGCACGATTCACCAGGCCAAGGGCCTGGAGTGGATGCACGTTTTCATCCCCCGCGTCGTCGAGGACAGCTTTCCCCACCGCCGCTCGCTCGACGAGCCCGGCGGCGAGGACGAGGAGCGGCGGATCTTCTATGTCGGGATCACGCGAGCCATGAACGAGTTGACGCTGAGTTACCCCCTCAGCCTGCCCAGGGGCGCACGGGGACCGAACGTTTTCACGACCCCAAGCCGATTCCTTGCCGAGGTCGACGAGGCTCTCTTCGAGCGAGCCGAGATCGTTTCGGGCACCGGCGCGGGGGCCGACGATGCCTGGTTCAGCGGCGCCGGCCGCCCCACGATCTGATCGAACCGTGATGAAAGACTCGCGGGCATTCCCCGGAAAAGGAGCCGTCATGCCCGACTGTTGCCGAACCATCCTGCTCGCCGTGTTTATCGCCAGCATCGCGAACTCGGCGCCGTCGTGCCGCGCGGATGATCCGCCGGCCCGGCCGCGTCCTTTTCGTATCCAGGTCGTCGACGCCACGACCGGCCGCGGCGTTCCGCTCGTCGAGCTGCGAACCGTCAACCAGATCCGCTACGTCACCGACAGCAACGGCATTGTCGCCTTCGACGAGCCCGGCCTGCTCGACACCGGCGTCTTCTTCACGGTCACGAGCCACGGTTACGAGGCCGACAAGGACAACTTCGGCTACCGGGGCGTCAAGCTCCGAGTTCGCGCGGGGGGCTCGGCTCAGATCAAGGTCCGGCGGACCAACATCGCCGAACGGCTCTACCGCGTGACCGGCGCGGGGATCTACCGCGACAGCGTGCTCACCGGCGACCCGGTTCCCATCCGCAGGCCGCTGCTCAACGGCCGGGTGCTGGGTCAGGATAGCGTGGTCAATGCGGTCTACCACGGCAAGATCTACTGGTTCTGGGGCGACACCAACCGGCCCGACTATCCGCTGGGCAACTTCCACGTCCCCGGCGCGACGTCGGAGTTGCCGGAACGCGGCGGCCTCGACCCCTCGCGGGGCGTCGACCTCAACTACTTCCTCGATGAGAAGGGCTTCGCTCGGCCGACGGCTCCGCTGCCGGGGGAGGGTCCCACCTGGATCTCGGGCCTTGTCGTCCTGCGCGACCGCGACGGCCGCGAGCGGATGTTCGCCAACTACGCGAAAATCCGTAACATGCTGGAGGTCTATCAGCGCGGGCTGGTCGAGTTCCATCCCCAGACCCGCCGGTTTGAGAAGGTGGCCGAGTTTCCCGAGGCGCCGGGGCAAACTGTCGATTTTCCCAGCGGCCACCCTTTCCTCCACGAGGATGAGGGCATCGAGTATGTCTACTATGCCGCGCCGTACCCTCTGCTCCGCGTCGCGGCCGATCCCGCGCGCCTGGCCGATCCGCAGGCCTTCGAGGCTTACACGCCGCTCTTGCCTGGTACCGGTCGATCCCAGCCGGAACTCGATCGCAGGCCGGACGGGGCGCTGCGGTACGGCTGGAAGCGGAACACGCAGATCCTGCCGCAGGACGTCCAGGACAGGCTGATTGCCTCCGGCGAGATGCACCCGCGTGAGGCGCTCCTGAATCTCCGCGACGTGGAGAGCGGCAAGCGCGTGCTGGCGCACGGGGGCTCGGTCTACTGGAATCCGTACAGGGGCCGCTGGGTCATGATCGCGGTCGAGTCCTTCGGCGCCAGCTCGTTCCTGGGCGAGGTGTGGTACGCCGAGGCGGACACGCCGCTGGGTCCCTGGATGTACGCCCGGAAGATCGTGACCCACGACAAGTACAGCTTTTACAACCCGAAGCAGCATCCGATGTTCGACCAGCAAGGAGGCCGGGTCCTCTATTTCGAGGGAACCTATACCACGACGTTCTCGGGCAACTCCGAGATGACCCCTCGCTATGATTACAACCAGGTGATGTACCGACTCGACCTGGACGACCCGCGGCTGGCGCTGCCGGTTCCGGTCTACTCGACTCTTCAGGGAGGGACGACGCGGCTCTTCGGCAAGCGGGACAGGTCGGAGCGCGCCGAGCCGACCCGGACTCCGCACCGGGTGGCCTTCTACGCGCCGGATCGTCCAGGCGTGGCGAACTTGCCGGTCCACGGCGAGCGTGATGCCTCGGGCGGGTTCATCCTTCGCGTCGGCAGTCCTCCGGCGGCTGCTGGCTCTGCAGGGGCCAGGCCCTTGTTCTACATTCGTCCGGACGACCCGAAGGTGCCGATGGGCGCGATGGTTCGACTGTACGAGTACGTCGAGGAGCCGGGCGGACGTCGTTCGTATTCAGTGGAGGCTCCGGGCGGCCCCGGCCGGACGACGCCCAGGGCCCATCCGCTCGGGCGAGTCTGGCCCAACCCGGCCGGCACCCTGCGCTGGTGATCGAATGACCGGGGCTTTCGGGAAAAACGCCAGATTGTCGGAAGCACGACGCAAAGGACAACGACACCATGGATCGGGCCCGGCTTTCGACCGAATCAGCCACGGATGCCGAGAAGAGTCGGTCCCGAATGGGTCTCGGTTCGGAGGCCGATCCTCCGGTCGAGCCGGCATTTCAGGGTCGGCAGATGCCTTGCCGTTCCACACCTTCGACGAACGGTGAACCGGCTGCCGACCGACCAACCGCCCCGCAGGATTCCTCGTCGATGGTTGACGCCGGTCCGACACTCTGGGTCGAGGAGATCGTCGAACAGCTCGAGATCGGCCCTGAGGAGTGCCGGCTGGCATTCGAGAGCCTGAGCACCGTGGAGGACCGGCTGCGGGTGCCGATCCTGGGCGCGCTGGCCGCCTATCGCGAACGGCCTGCAGTGCGGACGCTGCTCCATCTGCTGGGAGCCTCGAACGACCCCCAGGTTCGGCAGGCCGCCCGGCAGGTGCTGTCGGCCGGCCACGGAACCGACTGCGCGGGGCTCGACCTGGCCGTGATCCGTTCCGGGGATGCCGCCGCCATCGGTGACAACGGCCGGCCCTCATCCGGAGTCGACGGCCTTCCAACATCGGCAGTCGTCGAGAGTCTTCCGGCCCCTCAGGTTGGGCGATTCGCTCGATCGCTCGTCACGGCGATCAACGGCGACGGTCGCGGTACGATCGTGCTTTCCCGCCAGACGGGCGAACGGTGTCAAACCGCGGCGTTTCGCTGCGACCTCCGTCGCGGGATCGTCGACGCGGTTGGCGAGGTCGAATCGAGTTCGCCGTCCGGGGCGGACCTCGTCGGTCGATGGCTCGGTTGCTTTGGCCCGAGCGACGGATATCTCATGGACGCGCCGGAGCTGGCGGTCGGCCTGCTGGGAGGCAGCCTTCATCTCGGCCGATCGGAGGTCCCGGCCCGTGTCAGCACGCTGCTCGACGAATTGATCGGACCCCGTCAACTTCCGGCGGCTCTGCCGCCATTCGTCCTGGACGAGGAGATGTCCATCCCGGCCGACGAGATGCCCGCCCGCGCCGAGCTGGTCCTCGAGGCGTGTCCGTCGTGGCTGGATCGTTCGCCGCTGACGCGCGAGCTCGCCGAAGAGATCGCCCTTCGCGATGAACGCGCCGTCCCCGACCCGGTCCGCGATGCCGGCGCCTTCCGCTACCTGTTCGAGCACCGGCTGAGCCGCCGGCTCGACCTGTATGCCCGGATGCTCCTCTGGATGGCCTGGGTCTGGCGAGGAACCGGGTATACCGAGCTCGCCAGGGCCGCGCATGCCCTGGCTGGGCAGCTCGACGACGAGCAGTATGCGGTGCCGTCCCACCCCTTCATCGTCGTGCTTTCCGCCCGCAGCCTGCGGGCGGCGCAGGCGACGATCGGCGATGGCGGGCCTCGCCATCCCATCGCCGCCATCGAGTGATCCGGCCGAGGGTGCCCGCATCCGGGACCGAACGTCATCGTCTGGATGCCCAGCCAAGACGCGGACTGGCTCCGAGACTTCGAGGTGCCTTTCCCCATCTCGTTCGGGCCTCTTGCGGGGCGAGGGTCGCGACAATCCCGGCCAGCCACGCCTCGTCGCGCTGCTGGACTCCCGTGGTAAAACGAGTCGGACCCGGATGGGCAACCCCTGCGAGGGTGTCGCCCATCCGGGTCCGGGATGAATCGTCGGTCCTCGGAGACGTCACTTCTTCGCGGCCTTCGCCGTGGTCTTGGCCTCGGTCTTCGCGGCCGGCTTCTTTGCCGTCTTCTTCTCGTCGGCCTTCTTCTTCTTGGCGGTGTCGCGTGCGTCGCCCATTGCTCGATTCTCCTCGAAACGTGGACGAGTAACTCTGCGAAACTCGAAATGAGCCGTCGTCTCTTCTCGCAAGAAGTACGACGTTTCCTAGAATGCCATCGAGATTCTCAAGCTTCAAGAGAGATTTCGACGATTTCGCTGTTCCGTTAAGTTCCTATAGGGATAAGTCAGCCTCGGGCGAGATGTCGATTCTACGGACCGCCGCGGTTGAGGTTCCGGTCGTTCCATCCCTCTTCGAGGGAGTCGGCGGACGTGCCCCTGATCGGCACGACTGCCGATATTCGGATGAATTGACGGCCGCGAGTTCTCCGGCCAGAGAGACATCAGGGTCCGCGCGGTCAATCGGCGCGAGTTCGGGCGGAAAGGCGCCCACGGGATCGGATCGGCGCGGGACATCACCCGGCGGTGCGCACGCCCCCGCGCGCACAGGAACGCCCTGGGGCCGAACATGGCTGCCCCAGGGCGTTCTCAGGACTTCCACAGATTGGCCGGACGGGATCTCCGCGGCCTGGCGGGATCGATCAAAGCGGCTCGTAGCAGCTTCGTTCGGGCCCGCGGCACTCCGCGACGCCGACGAAGCTGTCGTCCGGCCCGAAGTTCTTCATCGTGTGCAGACACCAGCACGACGACGGCTCGTAGTCCTCACCTTCGGCGTCGCGGGAGAGGCCGTCGAAGATGTACATGCCGTTGGAGCGCAGGTGCCGGCAGATCGCCGGGGGCCTGGCGGCGGATTCCGTCTTGCGGGGTTCAGATACCGATTCGGGCTCGAGGCTGGCCATGGTCTAACGGCGTGGCCCGTGGGCTCACGCCTCCTCCCAGTAACCCTTGGGATTGACGGCGCGGATCAGAGCCCGCTTGACGACAGTCCTCGTGAGGGGAACCTTGTAGGCGTTCATCGACAGCGGCGCGGCGCCCTCGATGGCCGCGGCGCCGGCGGTGGCTGCCGTCTCGGGGGTCACCTTCTGACCGGTGATCGCCTTCTCCGCGGCGGCGCTCCGCCAGGGGATCGGCGCCACGCCGTAGATCACCACGCGGGCGGCTGAGACCGTCTCGCCGTCCATCTTCAGGTTGACCGCGGCCATCACGATCGGCCAGTCCTGCGCCTGCTTCTGCCGCGCCTCGTACGAGGCGTTCTGGCCCGCGGCCGGGATCGTCACCTTGGTGAGGATCTCGCCCGGCTTGACGGCCAGCTCACTGTCCTGGTCCGTCCGCGGCACCTGGTAGATTCCCTCCACCTTGACGGTCCGCTCGCCCTTTGGGCCGCGGATCGTCGCCGTGGCGTCGAGGGCCGAGAGGGCGACCGCCAGGCTCGACGGGCTGACGAACAGCGCGTTGCCGTCGGTCCCGAAGATGGCGTGATAGCGGTTGTCGCCGGCGCGGACGAGGCTCTTGCCGTCCTTCATGCCCAGCAGGCCGAAGCCGGCACGGTAGTACCAGCACCGGGGCCGCTGGAGCAGGTTGCCGCCGAGCGTGCTCATGTTGCGGATCTGGACCGAGCCGACCTCGCCGGCCGCCTGCCAGAGCGCTGGGTAGGTTTCCTTGATGCCGGCGTGCCCGACGATGTCGGCCAGCCGGGTGCCGGCACCGATGGTCAGGCCGCCGGCCTTCGCGTCGCGGGAGATCCCGGCGAGGTCCTTGATGTCCTTGAGGTAGACCACCCGCGCCGGGGACGTCACGTAGTCCTTCATCCGCCCGAGTAGGTCGATACCGCCGGTGAGGGCGGCCGAGTCGGGGGACTCGAGGAGCTTGACCGCCTCCTCGAGTGTGGCGGGGGCAGCGTATTCGAAGGCTTTCATGAGTGTTACGCTCTCCCTTCTCTGGAGGCCGTGGCCAGGGCGTTGAGGACGTTGCGCGGGCTCATGGGCCACTCGGGGACCCGGACACCGATCGCGTTGGCCACGGCGTTGCCGATGGCCGCGGCGGTGGAAATCGTGGGGGGCTCGCCGACGCCGATGACGCCGCGCGCCTTCTGCTCGTCGGGCTCGTACGCCCGCACGATGATCTCGGGGATGTCCGAGGCCCCGGCGAGCTTGTACCACTCCATGTCGGGGTTGAGCATCCGGCCGGTCGTCGGATCGACCACCCGCTCCTCGAACAGGCCGTAGTTCAATCCCATGATCACGCCGCCGTAGACCTGGCTCTCCCAGGTGAGCTTGTCCAGGATCAGACCGGTGTCCTGGATGGCGACGATCTTCTTGATCTTGACGACGCCCGTCTCGAGGTCCACCGCGACCTCGGCGAACTGGCAGCCGCCGACGCCCGACTGGCTGAGTCCGGGGATGAACTCGCCCGTCTCGGAGATCGACGACGTGCCGAGCTTGCGGCAGGCCTCCTTCCACGAGGTCACCGGCTCGCCCGAGACCCACACCCGGCCGTCCTTGAGGGTGATGTCCTCGGGACGGGCGTTGTCGAGAGTGGACGCGATCTTCTTGAACAGAGCGTCGCGCGCCTTGGTGACGGCGTCATACGTCGGTGGGGCCATCGACGGCGACGTCGTCGAACCGCCCGATGACTGGCCCGGCGGGAAGGTCGAGTTGCCGATGTTGCTGATGATGTCGGTCGGCTGAAGGCCGAGGATCTCGGCGGCGATGATCGCCAGGATGGTCCGGGCGCCGGTGCCGATGTCCTGGGTGGCCGTCTTGAGCTCGACCGAGCCGTCCGGGTTGATGTTGCAGATCACCCGGTTGCCCGGCTGGCCGCCGCCGCCCCACTGGTGCAGCGCGACGCCCATCCCGGTGCGGATCGGGCCGGTGCCGGTCCGGCCGCGCGGCTTGCGCTTCTCGCGCCAGCCGATCAGCTCGGCGCCCATCGCCAGCTCGTCCTTGTAGATCTTGGTGTGGAAATCGGTCGGGCTCAGGTTCTTGAGCCGGAACTCGATCGGGTCCATGCCCAGCTTCTCGGCCAGGTCGTCCATCGCGGCTTCGGTCAGCGTGCAGCTCTGCGGGTGCCGGGGCGCCCGCATGGCCCGCTGGCTGCCGCAGTTGGTGAAGACGGTCGACTGGTCGACCCTGGTGTTGGCCACGCTGTAGACGTAGGGCAAAATGACGTCGGCGCCCGCACCGACGCCGCCGGTGCCGTGGGCCTCGGAGATAATCGACA